>JAWWOM010000146.1:0-52956 GCA_033851655.1 Frankiales bacterium | reverse complement strand
GCACCTGTTCACCCGGGCCGGCCGGGGACTTAACATGAGGAGCCTTGCCGCACCGTCTTCCGGCACTACACGCTGTGTCCGACACGGCCGTCGAACGGAGATCTGCATGAGCAACGTGGTGCGTGCCGCCCTGGTCCAGACGACGTGGACCGGCGACCAGGAGTCCATGATCAAGGCGCACGAGGAGTACGCCCGCGAGGCGGCCGCTCAAGGCGCCCAGGTCATCTGCTTCCAGGAGATCTTCTACGGCCCCTACTTCTGCCAGGTCCAGGAGGAGCAGTACTTCAGCTATGCCGAGGCGGTCCCCGGACCGACCACCGAACGGTTCCAGTCCCTCGCCCGCGAGCTCGGCATGGTCATCGTGCTGCCGGTGTACGAGCGCGAGCAGCCGGGCGTCCTCTACAACACCGCCGCGGTCATCGACGCCGACGGCAGCTATCTCGGCAAGTACCGCAAGACGATGATCCCCCAGGTCAAGGGTTTCTGGGAGAAGTTCTACTTCCGCCCGGGCAACCTCGGCTACCCGGTCTTCGACACCGCGGTGGGCAGGATCGGCGTCTACATCTGCTACGACCGGCACTTCCCGGAGGGCTGGCGGGCGCTCGGCCTGAACGGCGCGCAGATCGTCTTCAACCCGTCGGCCACCAGCCGCGGCCTGTCCAACTACCTGTGGAAGCTCGAGCAGCCGGCGGCGGCGGTCGCCAACCAGTACTACGTCGGCGCCATCAACCGGGTCGGCGTCGAGGAGCTCGGCGACGACGACTTCTACGGCACGTCCTACTTCGTCGATCCCGAAGGCAACTTCGTCGGTGAGGTCGCGGACGCCTACAAGCCGGAGCTGGTCGTACGGGACCTGGACATGGATTTGTTGCAGGCGGTCCGCAGCCGTTGGGGCTTCTACCGGGACCGGCGCCCGGACATGTACGGGGACCTGGTGAAGCCGTGACGCTGCTCATCAGCGGCGGCGAGGTGGTCAGTGCGACCGGCCGCTCCCACGCAGACGTCCTCATCGACGGTGAAACCATCGTCGCCCTTTACGCGCGCGGATCTGCTGCGCTGCAGGGGATTCAGGCCGACTCCGTCATCGATGCCACCGGCAGGTACGTGATCCCCGGCGGCGTCGACGTGCACACGCACATGCAGATGCCGTTCGGCGGGACCGAGGCGTCGGACACCTTCGCCACCGGCACCACGGCGGCGGCCTGGGGTGGCACGACGACGATCATCGACTTCGCCATCCAGCGCACCGGTGAGGTGGTGCAGGACGGGTTGGCCGCCTGGCACGAGAAAGCGGCCGGCAACTGCGCCATCGACTACGGCTTCCACATGATCCTGGGTGGTGTCGACGAGGACGCGCTCAAGGCCATGGACGCCCTGGTCGCCACGGAGGGGGTGACCAGCTTCAAGCTGTTCATGGGCTACCCGGGGGTGTTCTACAGCGACGACGGCCAGATCCTGCGGGCGATGCAGCGCGCCCGTGACAACGGCGCGATGATCATGATGCACGCCGAGAACGGCATCGCGATCGACGTACTGATCGGGCAGGCCGTGGCCAGAGGAGATCTCGCGCCGGTCTTCCACGGCCTCACCCGGCCGGCTGCGCTGGAGGCCGAGGCCACCTCCCGGGCGATCGCCCTCGCCGACGTCGCGTCGGACTGCCCGCTCTACATCGTGCATCTCTCGGCCTACCAGGCACTTGCGGCCGTCTCCTCCGCCCGCGCTGCCGGTCGCAACGTCTTTGCCGAGACCTGCCCGCAGTACCTCTACCTCACGCTCGAGGACCAGCTCGGCGCACCCGGCTTCGAGGGCGCCAAATGGGTCTGCTCCACACCATTGCGCAGCAAGCACGAGCCACACGCCCGCGACCTGTGGAGCGGCCTGCGCCGGGACGACCTCGCCGTGGTCTCCACGGACCACTGCCCGTTCTGCTTCAAGGACCAGAAGGAGCTCGGCCGCGACAACTTCTCCTTGATTCCCAACGGGATCGGCGGTGTCGAGCACCGCATGGACCTGATCTACCAGGGAGTCGTCGACGGCCACCTGTCCCTCGAGCGATGGGTCGAGACCTGCAGCACGACGCCGGCCCGCATGTTCGGTCTCTATCCCCGCAAAGGCGTCATCGCGCCCGGCTCCGACGCCGACATCGTGCTCTATGACCCCGCGGGCCGCACCACGATCAGTGTCGAGACCCACCACATGAACATGGACTACTCCGCGTACGAAGGGTTCCAGGTCGCCGGCCACGTCGACACCGTGATCTCGCGGGGGTCGGTCATCATCGACGATCACGCGTTCTCCGGCAGCCTAGGTCACGGGCAATACCTTCAGCGCGGCCTGTCCCAGTACCTTCGATGACCGGAGATCCCTTGCTGCACAACGAGAACGTGGCGTGCTGACGTGGACATCGGCGTCGTACTCCAGACCACCCCACCGGCCGCCCGCGTCGTCGAGCTCGCCCGGCAGGCCGAGCTGCTCGGCTTCAGCCACGCCTGGACGTTCGACTCACACCTGCTGTGGGAGGAACCGTTCGTCATCTACAGCGCGATGCTGGCTGCGACCCGCAAGATCGTCGTCGGCCCGATGGTCACCAACCCGGCCACCCGTGACTGGACCGTCACCGCGTCGCTTTTCGCCACGCTCAACGAGATGTACGGCAACCGCACCATCTGTGGCATCGGACGCGGCGACTCGGCCGTGCGTGCGGTGAACGGCAGACCCAGCACGCTGGCCACGCTGCGCGAGTGCATCCACGTCGTCCGCGAGCTCGCCAACGGCCGCGCGGCCCCGTACGGCGGCAGCGACATCCGGCTGCCCTGGGCCGCCACCAGCCGGCTCGACATCTGGGTGGCAGCGTACGGGCCCAAGGCGCTCGCCCTGGCCGGCGAGGTGGGCGACGGGTTCATCCTGCAGCTCGCTGACCCGGACATCGCGGCCTGGATGATCAAGAGCGTCCGCGACTCCGCCGAGATGGCCGGCCGCGACCCGGCGTCGGTCAAGATCTGCGTCGCCGCCCCGGCCTACGTGGGCGACGACATCTCGCACATGCGCGACCAGTGCCGGTGGTTCGGCGGCATGGTGGGCAACCACGTCGCCGACATCGTCGCCCGGTACGGCAGCGCCGCTGCGGTGCCCCGGGCGCTCACCGACTACATCTCCGGGCGCACCGGCTACGACTACAACGAGCACGGGCAGGCCGGCAACACGCACACCGCCTTCGTACCGGACGACATCGTGGACCGGTTCTGCATCCTCGGCGACACGAACCTGCAGGTTGCCCGGTTGCGTGAGCTCGCCGACCTCGGGGTGGACCAGTTCGCGGTCTATCTCCAGCACGACGGCAAGCCGCAAACGCTTGCCGCATACGGGGAGACCATCATCCCTGCCCTCGCCGAACGCCGGGCGGCCAGACTCGGCTGAGCGGCGGGCCGCTCGACCTGGTCGGCACTGCACGGGGCCAGGACCTCGGCGTACGCTGCCCCCATGCGGCCCCACCTGCAGGCGCGGCGAAGACATCACGTGCACTGGCTGCTGCTCGTCGGACTGGTGGTGGGCGGCTCGGACCTCGTCCTGCAGCTCACCGTTCCGCAGATGCAGCGCGGGCCCGCTGCCGTCGGGTCGTTGGCCGCCGCCGTCGGCTGCCTGATCTTCGTCGTCATGGACGCCGACCGGAGAACAGCCGGCCCGCGCCCCAGCCACGCCAGCCTGTCCCTGCGGCTGGCCGCCGCCGCTGCCAGGACCGGCCGGTCGCCCCGTTGGATCGCCCGGGTGTTCCGGCTGCCGGTGGCCTTCGCCGAGCTGCTGGCTGCCGAGGCGTGCGAACCACGGCACCACCCCCGCGGCTAGGCACCTGCGGCCGAGGTTGAGCTCTTGGGGAGTCAGCAGGGGTTCTGGTCGGCCCAGCGGATCAGCTCGGTGAGCGCCGGCATCAGGTCCCGGCCGCGGGTCGTCAGGTCGTAGATCACGGCGACGGGCGGTCCCGGGCACACCGTACGGACCACGAGTCCGGCCTCGCCGAGACTGGTCAACCGCTCACTGAGCACCGAGTCGCTGATGCCGTGGACGTTGCGGGACAGGCTGGAGAAGCTCTGCGGCCCGCCGAAGAGCCAGCCCAGGATCACACCGTTCCAGCGCTTGCCGAGGAACCCGAACACGCGGCTCAGCGCGGCGTCGCAGAGCACCGGTTCGTGGTCGATCTCGCTGGCCGTCACCGCTCCACCGTACCTCGTGCTACCGTTCCAGATGTCGCTAGGAAAAACCTAGTCACCTCGTCGGAACGAGCAGCTGAGAGCCTAGGAGCGCACCATGACCCTGTTCCGCCTCGACGCCAGTATCCGTACCGAAGGCTCGGTCAGCCGCGAGATTGCCGACCTGGTCGAGCAGTCCTGGCGGGACGGCCACCCCGACGAGAGGATCGTCCGCCGGCACGTCGGCACCGAGCCGATCCCGGCCACCTACTGGGCCGCCGCCACGTCGGCGCGGTTCACCCCGGCCGAGAAGCTCACCGACGAGCAGCAGGCGGCGACCGCCCTCGCCGCCACCCTCGTCGACGAGCTGGCCGGCGCCGACGCGCTGCTGTTCGCCGTACCGCTCTACAACTTCGGTGTCTCCCAGCACTTCAAGGCCTACGTCGACCTGGTCGTCACCGACCCGCGGATGGGCCCGGGCGAGCCGCTCCTCAAGGGCAAGCCGGCCGAGCTGGTCACCGTCCGCGGCGGCAGCTATGGGCCCGGCACTCCCCGGGACGGCTGGGACCACTCGACCGGCTGGATCCGCCGGGTCCTCCAGGACGTCTGGCAGGTCGACCTCTCCGTCGTGGAGACGGAGTTCACCCTCGCCGGCGTCAACCCGGCGCTCGACGAGTTCAAGGAGCTCGGCGCGAAGCTGCGGGCCGAGTCCGAGGCTCTGGCCCGGCTGCACGGCGCAGTGCTGTCGGCCTGACGGCCGAACCGGCGAAGGGACGGGCGGCGACTCAGGCCACCGCCTGGCCCCGTACCAGCGCGCTCGCCGCGTCGAAGAACGCCGCGTTGACCAGGGCCCGCCACCAGGCACCGCGGACCATCCGGGCAACCCACTCCGGCCGCTCGACGGCGAGCGGCGCGACCGCCTTCTCGAGCCAGTCCTTGCCGTGCCGCGGGTCGACCTCTGCGTGCACCTCGTAGAACGGGTACGCGCCGCGGGGCACGCCGATCCGGTCGAAAGCCTGCAGCACCAGCCGGCAGCGCGGGCCGGCCTGGAGCTCGATCAGCCCGAGCGCTCCGATCATCTCCGGCTGCAGCCAACGGTTGGTGGAGAGCAGTCCGCCCAGCGCTGACCGCTCCAGGGCAGCGACCGGCTGCTCCTCACGGGGAATCTCCGGGAAGCGCAGCGCACGGGACAGCTGCCGGTGCAGCTCGGTGTGGATGGCGGCGGGGTCGCCGTTGCCCATCTCGTCCCAGTAGTTGTGGGCCAGCTCCAGCTTGGCCGACCCGTCGAGCCCGACCTGGCACACCGCGACCAGGTCGTCGAAGCCGCCGTCCGGCCCGCCCTCGAGCGCCAGCAGCCAGACCAGCTCGTCGTAGGAGGCCTGCCGGGCCAGCCACTTGTAGGGTTCCGGCAACCGGTCGCGGGCGGCCAGGGCCCGCATCGCGGCGACCGGTTCGGGCGACAGCCCGGACGGGATCGGCCGGCAGTCGAGCTCGGCCAGCCACTGCGCCTCCAGCCGGTTCTTGACCTCGGCGACGGCGGGGTGGTGCTGGAACCGGGCCCGCTCCCCCAGCTGGGGCAACGGCCCGGTGTGCAGGTCGTAGATGGCCAGCAGGGTGAGGAAACGATCGCGACGGTCGGCGGCCGGGGCAGCCAGCACCTCGGCTGAGGTGCGACCGGTGGTGACGCCGGCGAGCAGATCGACCAGGTGGCCGGTCTCAGGACGGGGAGCGGGGGTCATGACGGTCTCCTCGGGCGCGACGCTGCGCCTCAGTCAGCACGGGCGATCGGACGTTTTCCCCGACCACTGATCGCTAATCCCCGGTCGACGGCGACGGCCCCCGGCCCAACTGCTTGCTCAAACTGGGGCGAACTTGGGCAAGCCAGCGCCTTGACGGGGTGATCAGGCGCGCGTTTCAATGCCTAGGCGTTCGTGTGGGCCGGGCCCGCACAGGCGGGCGCGGACCCGCGCAATTCGTCGAAGGCGGGAGACCTTGCGCGTCACGATCACCGATGTCGCAGCGCACGCGGGGGTCAGCAAGACCACCGTGTCGCGGGTGCTCAACGGCCGTGGTGAGCTGCACGAGGCCACGGCCAGCCGGGTGCGCAAGGCGATGTCGGACATGGGCTACCGGCCCAGCGCACGGGGTGTCGCCTCCGGCAGGGGCCGTACCGGGGTGCTCGGGCTGCTCGTGCCGTCGTTGGCCTGGCCGTGGGTCGCCGGCGTGCTGCCCGGCGCGATCGAGGTGCTCGACACGGAGAACTACGGGCTGGTGGTCTTCAGCTGCAACCGGGAGGACGAGTCGCTGCAGCGGTTCTCGGAGCACCTGCGCGCCTCGACCTTCGACGGCATCCTGGTGGTGAGCCAGGAGGGCACCCTGGACTACATCGGCAGCCTGCACACGCGCAGCCGGCCGATCGTCGTCATCGACGATCGCGAGGGCGAGTCTGGGCCACGCTTCCCGTCGGTCTCGACCACGAACCGGGCCGGATCTGCCGATGCAGCAAGGCATCTGCTGTCGCTCGGCCGTTCCAGAGCCCTGGTCATCACCGGCCCGGAACAGTTCGGCTGCTGCCAGGAGCGGACCGCCGGCTTCCGCGAGGTGTACGAGGCCGCGGGTCTTTCGCCGTACGCGGTCACCGGCGACTTCACCGCGGCATCAGGGCGAGCGGCGGTCCAGCGCGCCATGGCCGAGGGCTTCGCGCTCGACGCCGTGTTCGCCGAGAACGACATCTCAGCGGTCGGCGCCCTCGAGGCGCTGCGCGAGGCGGGGCGCTCGATCCCCGGCGACGTCGCCGTGGTCGGCTTCGACGACGTGCCCCTTGCGGCGCAGCACGACCTGACCAGCGTCCGCCAGCCGCTGCACGAGATGGGCCGGGCGGCTGCGTCGATGCTGCTCGCCCATCTCAGCGGCGACGCCGCCGGGGCACCCTCGCAGGTGCTGCCGACCACCCTGGTCGTACGAGGATCGTCGCAGTCCTGAGCCGGTGCGCGCTCAGTCCCCCGGCTCGATCCGCAGGAAGTCGTTGACGCAGCGCAGGACGGGACGACTGGTGAGCCGTACGGGGTCCAGCCCGGCACGGTGCGCCACGGTGAAGGTGACGGTCTCCCCCGGCAGCAGCGTGACCAGGGCCTTGTCCACCGAGGCATCCGGGTCGAGCCGGTCGGGGAACAGGCACAGATCGCGGAGCAGGGTCCCGGCGGTCACGGTCACCCGGGTCAGCCCCTCGAGCTGCTGGGTGGTCGCCTCGAAGGTCGCCGGGGGGTAGCGCAGACTGCGGTCCCGCTCGAAGAACCACAGTGCACGCAGCTCGCCGGACCGGACCACCAGCAGCTCGCCGCTGGCATCGTCGGGCTGCGCCACCGCGTCGGGCAGTGGCAGCACGGTGGCGTCGCGACGGTCGACGGCGAACGGCACAGAGCTGCCCGCGAGCAGCCGGCCGTCGAAGTCGACCCGTTCCACGGTGAGCCGGCCCCGCCAGCCGGTCGGCGAGTCGTTGACCAGGGCGATCACCAGCGACCCGTTGCGGGGCTGCACGGTGAGCAGCCGGTCCGCGTACGCCGAGCGGACCCCGTACCAGAGCGGCTTGCGCCGGCCGTCGACGTCGACCGCAGCCCAGCTGACCGCCGGCCAGCAGTCGTTGAGCTGCCACACGACAGTGCCCCTGCACAACGGGAACAGCGAGCGGAAGTGCTCGATCCCGAGCTGCAGCGCCCGCGCCTGGTTGAGCTGGGTGAGATAGAGCCAGTCGTCGAAGTCGCCGGGGCTGCCGAAGTGCTCCTCGAGTCCGCGCTCCAGCTTGAGGTTGCCGTCGATCGCCTTCTGGTGCACGAGCATCCCGGCGGAGCTCGGTGAGAGGGCCGGCTCGGTCAGGGCGCGCCTCAGCGTTGCCCATGCCGCCGGCGCCTGGTAGCCGAACTCGGCCACGAAACGCGGTGAATAGCTGCGGTAGTCGGTGTAGTCCCTGGTGTTCCAGACATCCCAGATGTGGATCGGCCCGCGGCTGGGTTCGTTGGGATGTACGGCGGGGTCACCCGAGTAGGGACTGCCCGGCCAGTACGGTCGTGTGGGGTCCAGCTCGGCGACGATGGCCGGCAGCAGGTCGTAGTAGTAGCCGCCGCCCCAGCTGCGCCCGCCCAGTGCCTCCTGCCAGCCCCAGTCCCAGAACCCCCAGATGTTCTCGTTGTTGCCGTTCCAGAGGACCAGGCTCGGGTGCGGAGCCAGCCGGACCACCACCTCCCGCGCCTCGGCCACCACCTCCTCGCGCAGCGGCGACTCCTCCGGGTAGGCGGCGCAGGCGAACAGAAAGTCCTGCCACACCAGCACTCCGCGCTCGTCGGCGGAGTCGTAGAAGTCGTCGCTCTCGTAGAGGCCACCGCCCCAGACACGGAGCAGGTTGATGCCTGCCTCGCACGCGTCGTCCACCCGCCGGTCGTAGCGCGCCCGGTCGACGCGGGTGACGAAGACGTCGTCGGGGATCCAGTTGGCGCCTTTGACGAAGACCGGCTCACCGTTGATCCGCAGCAGGAACGGCACTCCGTCGTCGTCGGGCGTCGTGTCGAGCTCGACCGTACGGAAGCCGAGCCGGCGCTGCCAGGTGTCGAGCGGCCGGGCACCGGCGGCCAGCGTCAGCCTTGCCTCGTACAGCGGCTGGTCACCGTGGCCGCGCGGCCACCACAGCGAGGCCGCGGGCACGTCGAGCCCGACCTCGGTGTGGGAGACGCCTGCCGGGACCTCGGCCACGACCGAGTGGGCCGAGCCGTGGCCCTGGACGCTGAGCGAGAGGGTGAGCCGCTCGTCAGCGCCAGGGCCGGTCCTTTCGATGGCGACGTGCACGCGGACCCTGCCGACACCGTCGGCGGCTACGGTCACCACCGGTCGCGCGGAGCGGATCCGGGCTGTGCTCCATGCGTGCAGGCTGATCGGACGCCAGACACCGGCCGTGACCAGCGCCGGGCCCCAGTCCCAGCCGAAGTTGCAGGCCATCTTGCGGAGGAACTGGAAGGGGGCCGGATAGGGCCCCGGCCGCGCTCCGAGCAGGTCGCGCAGCTCCTCGGCACGCCGCAGCGCAGAACCGAAGCGGATGTCCAGGGCGTTGTCCCCCACCCGCACCCGGCCGGAGACGTCGAACCGGTAGGACCTGTGCATGTTCGCGGTCGAGCCGACGGGGGCGCCGTTGAGATCGATGGCTGCGACCGTGTCGAGGCCATCGCAGACCAGGTCGACCCGCTCGAAGCCCTCGACGTCCGCGTGAAAGTCCGTGCTGTACAGCCAATCCGCCTCACCGATCCAGCCGACCAGCTCCTCGTTCCGGCCGAGCAGCGGGTCGGGGATCAGTCCCTCGTCGAGCAGGTCGGTGTGCACGCACCCGGGCACGGTGGCTGGCACCCGGCGACCCCGCAGCTCCTCCGGCACGTCCTGGTCGGAGGACGCGTGCAACGTCCAGCCTGTGTCCAGAGGCAGCTGCTTGCTCATGGGTTCATCCAAGCGCGACCGTACGGCCGGAAGGTCAGCCGGTCAATGACAGCGGGCCCGCCGTTTGCGGGCGGCGAGCAGGGAAAGGGCGCTGTCATGACGGGTGTGCTGCGGGTGCTGGACCCTGCCGACGGAAGCCTGGTCGGGCAGCTGCCGATCGCCGACGCGGCGGAGGTGGAGCAGGCTGTCGCCACGGCCCGCAAGGCCTTCCCCGGGTGGGCCCGGACCTCCCCCGGCGAACGCGGCGGGCTGCTCGCAGCGGCGGCGGACCGCGTGACCGCGGCGGCAGAGGACCTCGCCCTGTTGACCACCCGCGAGATGGGCAAGCCGATCGGCGACGCCCGAGGCGGTGTCGACGCCGGCGTCTCGACGCTGCGCCAGTACGCCGAGCTCGGGCCGCTCCATCGCGGCAAGTCGCTGCAGGGCGGATGGGGCAGCACCGACTTCATGGCGTACGAGCCACGCGGCGTGGTGGCCGTCATCACCCCGTGGAACGACCCGGTCGCGGTCCCCTGCGGCCTGATCGGGGCCGCACTGATCACCGGCAACGCCGTCGTGTTCAAGCCTTCGGAGCGGGCGCCACACACCGGGATCGCGCTCGCGCGGGTCCTCTCCGACGCGCTTCCGCCGGGGGTGCTCACCGTCGTCACCGGCGACGGCGGCACGGGCAGGGCGTTGACCGGCTCCGCGGACGTCGACGTCATCGCCCACGTCGGGTCGAGCACGACCGGCCGGGCCATCCGTCTCGCGGCCGCGGCCACCGGCGCCAAGACGCTGCTCGAGAACGGCGGCAACGACCCGTTGATCGTCGATGCCGGCGTACCCCCGCGGTGGGCCGCCGCTCAGGCGGCGCTGGGGGCGTTCGCCAACGCCGGCCAGATCTGCGTCTCGGTGGAGCGCGTCTATGTGGTGGACAGCGTGGCCGAGGAGTTCACCGCCGAGCTGGTCCGCCGTGCCGCCGAGCTGGTGCCAGGCGCCGGGACCGACCAGCGGACCACGCTGGGCCCGCTGGTCGACGAGCGGCTGCGGACCGCCGTGCATCAGCAGGTGACCGCTGCCGTGGAGCAGGGCGCCCGGCTGCTCTGTGGCGGCTACATCCCTGACGGGCCAGGCACTTTCTACCCCGCAACGGTGCTCACCGGTTGCACTGACGAGATGACCGTGATGCAGGAGGAGACCTTCGGCCCCGTGGCGCCGATCCAGGTCCTGCCCACCTTCGAGGCGGCCCTCGACGCCGCCTGCCGGTCCCGGTACGGGCTAGCGGCGTCGGTCCTCACCACCTCGATGACCCACGCGCAGGAAGCCTGGCGGACCTTGCCGGTCGGCACGGTCAAGGTGAACGCCGTCTTCGGCGGAGCGCCCGGCGGCGCGGCACAACCCCGCCTGGGCAGCGGGACGGGCTTTGGCTACGGGCCGGAGCTGCTCGACGAGATGACGACCACCAAGGTCGTACACCTCAGCCCACCGGCATGAGCAGCCGGTCTGCGGCCGCCACCACCTCAGCGGGAGTGATCAGGGACAGCGCCGGATCCACCGCGCCGCCCCAGGGGTCCCCGAAGCCGTCGCCGTGCCAGAGAACAAGGTGCTGGCGATTCTTCGGCGGTCCCCACAGCTCCGGCGACACCGGCCCGAAGAGCAGCACCGACGGGCGGCCGTAGGCCGACGCCAGGTGGGCCAGACCGGTGTCGCCACACAGGAGCAGCCGGCAGGACGCAACCAGGGCGGCCAGCTGGGCCAGGTCGAGCCGACCCGCGAGACCGGCGCCCTCCGGCAGTCCGGCGGTACGGACCACCTCGGTGACCAGCGGTTTCTCCGCGGCGGAGCCGGTGACCACGACGTCGTGACCACGCTCCGCGAGCGCCCGGCACACGGCTCCGAACCGCTCGGCCGGCCAGCGCCGGCTCGGGAACGCCGCGCCGGGATGCACGACGACGGCGCCGGGCCGCGCCGAGGCGACGGCGGGCACCGCCAGGTCAAGGCTGTCCCGCGGGACCGGCGACCCGAAGGCCGCCTCGACCAGCCGGCACCAACGGTCCACCTCGTGCTCCCTCTGCCACGGCGGCCCGTCGTAGCCCAGCTCCGGCGAGGCGTACGCCACCAGCGCCCGGGCACCGGTGTCGAGCAGCAACCGGTGGCTCCGCGGTCCTCGACCGTGCAGGTTGACCGCAAGGTCCGGCCCGGGCAGCTGCCACCGCAACGGCTCCAGGCCCTGCGCCGGCAGCAACCGGTCCACAGCGCCGATCAGTCCGACCAGCGGCAGCAGCCGGCTGGGGGCCGCCAGGACCAGCTCATGGTCCGGCAGAGCGGCCCGCAGCCCGCGCAACGCCGGCACGGCTGTCAACAGGTCGCCGAGCCCCAGCGCGCGCAGCACGAGAACCCTGGGGCGACCTAGGGCCACGAGCTCTCCGTGCTCTGCGCAACCAGCACCTCGCGCAGCTCGCAACCGGGCGGCTGCTGCAGGGCGAAGACGATGACGTCAGCCACGTCCTCCGGCCGGTTGAGCTTGGCGTCAGGGCCCGGCCGGTACTGCTCGGCGCGGTCGTCGAAGAAATGCGTCTGCATGCCGCCCGGGATGAGCAGGGTCACGCCGACGCGGCCCTGGGTCTCGGCGATCAGTGCCCTGGTGAAGCCGACCACGCCGAACTTCGAGGCGCAGTAGGCGGTCGCGTCGCTCACGGCCCGTACACCGAGGGTCGAGGCGATGGTGACGACCTTGCCCGAGCTCTGCTCCAGGTAGGGCATGGCCGCACGAACGACGGCTGCGGTGCCGAGCAGATTGACCAGGACGACCCGGTCCCACTCGTCGCCCGGCACATCGGCCAGCCGGCCGCAGCGGTCGGTGCCGGCCGCCGTGACCACGGCGTCGATGCCGCCCAGCTCGGTCGCCAGGTCCCGTACGGCCGCCTCGGCTGCCCTTGTGTCGGCCAGGTCGACGATCCGGTGCTCGGCGCCGCTGTCCGGCGGCACCCGGTCCAGGACCACGGGACGCCCGCCGAGCTTGCCCACCGCTTCGACGACGGCGGCCCCCAGGCCGGAGGAGCCACCGGTGACGACGACGGTTCCGATGCTCATGTTGTTTCCTCTCGTAAGAGCTCTGACATGGCTCTGACCAGGCCGGTGGTGGAACGACCCTCGAGATAGGGCAGGACGACCGCCTGGCCGCCCCAGCTGCGCAGCACCGCCTGCTCCGGCAGCTCGACGCCGGCGTAGTCGCCACCCTTGACCCACAGGTCCGGCCGCAGCCGGTCGAGCAGCTCGGCGGGCGAGTCCTCGTCGAACACCAGCACCGCGTCGACGCAGGACAGCGCCTCGAGCACCTGTACGCGGTCAGCGACGGGAACCAGCGGCCTGGTCGGGCCCTTCAGGCGGCGGACCGATGCGTCACTGTTGACGCAGACGACGAGGCAGTCGCCGAGCGAGCGGGCCGAGCGCAGCGACGCGACATGCCCTGCGTGCAGCAGGTCGAAGCAGCCTCCCGTCGCGACGACGGTGCCCCCGGCAGCCCGCACCCTCGCCACGACGTCGAGCCGGCCGGCATCGGCCGGCACTTGCGCGAATGCGGCTGCACCCCCGTCGGCCACGAACTCCGTCGCTGCCCCCGTAGCCCCGGCGACCGCCTCGACGGTGACCTGTCCCTGCCCCAACAGGGTCGTCAGCCGGGACGCGAACCGGTCGCCGGCACCGCAGGTGTCGCCCTCGACGACGCGGTCGGCAGGGACAACGGTGGGGGCACCCTCCCCGTACGAGAGCAGGGCTCCGCGGGGGCCCAGCGTCACGGCAACAGCCGCGCACCGCCAGCTCACCACCAGCTTGGCCGCTGCCTGCGTGGCGCTGGCGAGATCGCCTGTCCCGCCGGAAATGCCCGCCATCAGCACTGCCTCCGCCACGTTGGGAGTCGCGACCCGGACGCCGGGCACCGGAGCGGCACCGCGGGGGTGCGGGTCCCACACGATGGGGATCTGCTGGGGCAGCCCGGCGAGCAGCTCCCGGATCACCGGCTGGGAGGTCAGACCGCGGCCGTAGTCTGAGACGAGGACGGCGTCCGCGTCGGCCAGCAGGCCGGCCACCTCCCCCGGCAGCTCGTCGGCGATCGGGCCGCCCGGGCCACTGTCCAGCCGCAGCAGGGTCTGTCCGGAGACCCGGATCCGCCGCTTCACCGCTGTCGTGGCCCCGGTCGGCAGCCTGACCAGTCGTACGGACGTAGGCAGGACCGAGCAGAGGCGGTCAGCATCGGCATCGTGCCCGAGCGGCGCGACGAGCACCACCTCCGCGCCGTCAGAGGCCGCGAGCGCCGCCGCGAGGCCTGCCCCGCCGGGCCGGGCCACCTCCCGCGCGACATCCACGACAGGCGCCGGCGCATCGGGCGCGAGCCGGTGCGCCGATCCCAGCACGTCGATGTCCAGCAGCACGTCGCCAAGGACCACGACCCGATAGCTCACAACATCACCTCCGCGCGCAGATCTCCTGCCGGATCGAGGATCGCGAGGTTGTGGTCGAGAGAGGCACAGAGCAGGTGCAGCGCCACGAGGTGCAGCTCCTGGACCGTCGCGGTGAACGGGGACCGGACGCATAGTGCGTCGTCACAGGCCGCGGCAAGCGGGTTGCCGGGCGGGCCGCTGAACGCCCAGGCCAGAGCGCCTACCGTACGGGCCCTACGAGCCGCCTCGACGACGTTGGAGCTGCGCCCGCTCGTCGACATCAGCACGACCACGTCGCCCTTGCGGGCATGGGCCTCCACCTGCCTGGCGTAGAGCTCGTCGGCCGGGTAGTCGTTGGCGATCGCGGTCAACGTCGACGTCTCGGCGGTGAGGCAGATCGCCGAGAAGGGCCGGCGGTCCTCTCGGTAGCGACCGACCAGCTCAGCCGTCAGATGTTGCGCCTGGGCGGCACTTCCGCCGTTACCGGCCGCGATCAGCCGGCCGCCACCCAGCAGGATGCCGGCCAGCTCCGCACCCCATCGCTCGGCCGTCTCCACGCACGGACCGAACTGGGCAAGGGCCGCCGACAGCTCGCCGACATGGCGGTGTCCCCGTGGGGTGGTCAGCTCGAGGTCGGTCACTGCACGACCTCCTGGTCGGCCGCCACGGCGACCCGCGACCGGAGCGTCCAAGCCTCGCCGGCACACACCGAGTCGTAGACCCGCAAGGTCTGCCCGGCCAACCGGTCCCAGCCGTACAACGCACGAGCCCGTACGGTTCCCGCCGCGCCCATCGCCGCTCTTCTGCTGTCGTCGTCGAGCAGGGCCCGCAGCTGCTGGCCCAGCGCACGAGGATCCTTGGGCGGGACCAGGATGCCGGTCACCCCGTCGAGGACCGAGTCGAGCATGCCACCGACGGCCGACGCGACGACCGGTCGCCCGCAGGCCATCGCCTCGAGCGGGACGATGCCGAAGGGCTCGTACCAGGGAGTGGCCACGACGACGTCAGCCGAGCGGATCAGGGCAGGCAGCGCTGCCCGGGAAACCCTGCCCAGCAGGACGACCCGATCACCGACGCCGGCCCGGAGCGCCACACCGCGAAGTCGCTGCGCCTCGCTGTCGCCGTCGAGGTGCTCGGCCGCCGGGCCACCTGCGACGACCAGCTCGGCGTCCGGGACCTGGGCCAGGGCCCGGATCGCGTCTGCGACTCCCTTGCGCTCGACCAACCGGCCGACCACCAGCAGCCTGCGGCCGACGGGAGCTCGCAGGGCCACCCGACCCTCCGGGGTGAAGTGGTGGAGGTCGACACCGCACGGCACGACCCGCAGCTGCGTCGATGGCGCACCGGCCTGCAACAGCTCTGTCACCTCGTCCGAGCAGGTGGCGATCACCCGGTTGACCGTACGGGCAAGCCGGGCCTCGATCGCGATCCGGCCGGCCGGGCTGCTGTCGTTCCTGCCCTGGTGCCGCTGCTTCACGGTGCCGAGGGCATGGAACGTCTGCACCACAGGGACTCGGGTCTGCAGGCCGGCGCTGACAGCAGCCAGGCCGCTCATCCAGAAGTGCGCATGGGCCACGTCGTAGCCTGCGTCCTCCCATCGCCGGCCGAGCACCTCGCCGAACTCGGCCATGTGCGGCAGCAGCTCGTCCTTGGGCACGGCGACCGGCGGACCGGCGTCGACGTGCTCCACGGTGTACCCGTCGGAGACCGACACCCGGACCGGCAGCTCCGCGGAGTCCCGGCGGGTGAAGACGGTGACCTCGTGCCCTGCCCGGACCAGAGCGGCAGACAGGGCTGCCACGTGGACGTTCTGACCGCCGGCGTCCACGTCTCCGATCGTCGCCAGCGGGCTGGCGTGCTCGGACACCATGGCGATCCTCATCGCGCGACCTCCTTCAGTAGTCGGTCCCAGTCGTCCAGGAAGCGGGTCAGGCCGTAGCGGGAGAGTGCGGCGCTGCGTGCCGCCGCCCCCGCGGCGGCGGCGGCGGCCCGGTCGTTCATCAGCTCCCGTACCGCCAGGTGCAGCACGTCGACGTCCGTCGACACGCGGCCGGCCGCAGGCGGCACGGCCTCGTAGGCCTCGGTCGTCCCGAGCGCGACGACCGGCATGCCGAGCTGCATCGCCTCGATCAGGGACAGCCCCAGCGAGGTCCATCGGACGGGGTGCACGTAGACCCGCCGCCGCGCCACCTCGGCGTGCAGCCCGTGCTGCGGCAGGTCCTCGTACAGGGCGACCGTTGCGGGGTCGCAGCCGTAGTGCTCGTGCAGGCCGGCCAGGCGCATGCCGAAGACGTCGACCGGCGCCTGCCGGGCGAAGCCGGCGATCAGGTCGGAGCCGGTGACCCGGCCACGCCGTACCGGTTCGTTGACGACGACGGCGGTGCGGGCCAGCTCCCCGGTCCACTGCGGCCCGGGGTCGACGACGCCGTGCTCGATCACCGTGGTGGGTGCACGGCCGGTGTCCCAGAACAGCGCGTTGAAGTGCGTGACGTGCGCCACCACGATGTCACTGCGTTCGGCCATCGGGTGCGGCGTCGAGGGGATGCGCCCCCGGGGGGTGTTGTGCTCCACGTAGATCGCGGGCAGGAACCGCCCTGGCTCCAGCTTGAGCCAGCGGCGGACGAGGTCGAGGTCCTCCGGACGCTGCAGGATCACGATGTCGAAGGTCTCCTCCACCAGCCGCTCCAGAGGCACCTCGACCACCGAGCCCGGCCAGTCCCAGGTCCGTGCCCGGCCTCGTCCGTCCGGCCCGCGGTCGGCGCTGACCGGTACGGCATAGCTGTGCTGACCCTGGACGAAGGCCGTCGTCCACGAGCCGTGCACGTGCCAGAGCAGAACCCTCATGGTGCCCCCGCAAGCTGTCGCACCGCCGCGACGACGTCCTGGGCTGAGACCGACATCAGGCACGGATGCCCTGGTACGACGCAGGTCCGGGAGCGCGTGTCCCTGCAGGGCGCATGCTGGTCCCCCAGCAGGACGACGGGGACACCGTACGGGGCCCAGCGCGCGGCCGGCACCGTCGGTGCGAACAGGGAGACCACCGGCGTCGCAACGGCTGCACTGAGGTGCGCCGGCCCGGTGTTGCCGACGACGGTAGCGCGCGCACCCGCGATCACTGCTGCGGCGCCGGCCAGGTCGGTCAGGCCGCCGAGGTCGATGCCCTCGGCGCCGGCCACCCGCCGGGTCAGCTGGCGCTCGGTGCGGCTGCCCGTGACCGCGACCTGCCAGCCCTCGTCGGACAGGGCGAGAACTGCTTCCCGGCAACGGATCTCGGGCCAGGTACGGGACGGGGCCGAGGCGCCCGGGTGCAGCACGACATAGGGAGCCGCCCCGACCAGGGAGCCGACATCCGGCAACGGCTCGCGCACCCGCAGCCGGCCGTCGTCCCCCGGTGGCAGCGGGTGGCCAGCGGCGGCCGCCAGGGACAGGGCACGCTCCGGCTCGGGGCGATCCCCGTCGACCAGGTGACGTACGTCCAGCAGGGTGCCGGGGTAGTCCTCGCTGATCGCCGATATCCGGCCGATGCCGGCCATCCGCAGCAGGAGAGCCGTGGGCAGGGCGGACTGGTGGAAGGAGGTGAAGATCACCGCCTCGGCGAACCCGAGCCCGGCCAGGGTGTCGACCAGTCGACGGGTCCCGGCCGAGTCGACGGGCCGTGGTTCCGCGTCGATCCACGGGCAGCGCCAGACCACGACCCGCTCGACCCCCGGCAGGAGCCGCGCAGCCGCCTCCCCCGCCGGGCCGACCAGCGCCGTGATCTCGCCTCCGCCAGCCGCAACCGCCCGTACTGCCGGCCCGGTCAGCAACACGTCACCGGCGTTGTCCAGCCGGACGCAGAGCACCCGCCGGCTCACCAGGCACCCCCGAGGATCGCCTCGGCGGCGCCGGCAAGGTCGTCGACGCGGACCCGGGCTGTGGACACCTCGTCGGCGAGGGTGGCACCGGTGGGGACGAGAATGCCTGCAGCGCCGGCAGACTCGGCAGCCTCGAGGTCCGATCCGATGTCACCGACGAGCACCGTGCGGGCGGGCTGGACGCCGAGCTCGGCGCACGCCCGCCGGACCATGCCAGGTGCGGGTTTGCGGCAGGTGCAGCCGGCCTCGAGGTCATGTGGGCACACCTGCCAGTTGTCGAACGGGCCGAGGAGCCGTTCGACCCGGTCGTTCACCGCACGCACGTCCTCCTCGGAGAGCAGGCCCCTGGCGATGCCTGACTGGTTCGTGACCACGCCGAGCGCCAGGCCGGCCGAGCGCAACCGGTCCAGCGCCGAACGTGCGCCCGGCACCGGCGTGACCAGGTCGGGATCGCCGTTGTAGGGCACATCGACGATCAGCGTGCCGTCCCGGTCGAAGAGCACCGCGTCGGGTAGCGGGCGCCAGGCTTGCACCCCCCGGTGCCGTACCAGGCCGCGGAGGGTGTGCCAGACCGCCAGTGGCGGGATCATTGCGCTGGTCGTCAGCATCGTGGTGACCTCGCGGCTGTCGCGCGGCCCCGGCGAGATCCGGGCAGCCGCCAGCTCGGCCGTGCCGGCGAGGTAGGCGGCGGTCGCGACGGCCACAAGCCGACGGCGGCGCACCGAGAGGGCGGCGAGGGCTCCGAGCAGCGAGGCCGTCACGGCGAAGTGCCGTGCTCGTCTGCCCCGGGGGGCACCGGCAGCCTGCCGCCAGCCCCTGCCGTGCAGCTTGGCCATCAGCACGTCGTCGGCATTGCCGGCCTGCGTGCGCAGGCTGACCCAGCGGTCCACCGGCCGGACCGGGTGCACGATGCTCCGGTCCCCCGGCACCAGCCGAGCCCCCGAACGCAGCACCCGCAACGCCAGATCGGCGTCCTCGCGGTACGCGCGGGGGAAGCGCTCGTCGAACCCGCCCACCCTCTGCAGCACGGAACGGCGGTAGACCATGTCCGCGGTGATCCATCGGGCGGTGGACAGCCCGGCGGTCGACCGCTCCCAGTCGGTGGGCCTGCGTCCGAGCCGCATCGGGACCAGGACGCGACCCTGACTGCCCCCGACGTCGGGAGTCAGCCCGACCAGGTCGTCCGCCAGCCTGCCGGCCCAGTCGGGGGAGGCGACGACATCGTCGTCCAGGAAGGCGATCCAGTCGGTACGGGCGCTCCGCCAGCCCAGGTTGCGGGCAGCTGCGGGACCCCGTCCGCCGGAGCGCAGCAGCCGTACCGGTGCGTCACCGACAGCCCCGGCGATCAGCGGGCCTCCGCCCACCCGGTCGTCGACGACGACAATCTCCGCCACTGACGGACCCGGGCAGGCCGACAGGCTGTCCAGCAGCGCCGTCAGACTCGGCCGACCGAGCGTCGGGATGACGATCGTCACCTGGGCGAGGTCTGAGCTCATCCGGACACCCGAACCGGCCGGCGTACGACGAACGGACCGATCGCAAGCAGGTCAACGGGTGCAGAACCGAAGCACTCCAGGGCATCCCGGGGGTCATCCACCATCGGGCGGCCGGCCGTGTTGAGGCTCGTGTTGACCACCAGCGGTAGGCCGGTGCGGCGCTCGAAGCAGTCCAGCATCCGCGCCACCAGCGGCTCGTCACGACGGTCCACCGTCTGCGCGCGGGCCGTGCGGTCCACGTGCACGACCGTCGGGATCCGGTCCCGCCACAGCGGTGCGACATCGTGCACGAAGAGCATGTACGGGGACGGCAGCGGGCCCCGGCCGAAGAGTTCGGCCGCCCGCTCCGCCAGCACCATCGGCGCGACCGGACGGAACTGTTCGCGGCCCTTCACGTCGTTGAGGCGCTCGAGGTTGCGCTCGTAGCCAGGATGCGCCAGCAGCGACCGGTGGCCGAGCGCGCGCGGTCCGAACTCGCTACGGCCCTGGAACCAGGCGACGATGCCGTTGTCGGCGAGCGTCGCCGCGACCGCGTCCGCGACGTCCGCCGGGCGTTCGAAAGCAATGGCGGCCGTCGTCAGCCAGGCGGCGATCTCGTCGTCGGTCCAGCTCCTGCCCAGGTCCGCACCGACCATGGGCGACGTGGCATCGCCCCCGGCCGCCGCCACGTGCAGCGCGCCGCCCAGCGCGGTCCCGGCATCCCCGGCAGCCGGCTGGACCCATACGTCGTCGAACGGCCCATCGGTGAAGATCCGCGAGTTGGCCACGCAGTTGAGCGCCACGCCACCCGCCATGGTCAGGACGGTGTCGCGCGTCTGCTCGTGCAGCCAGTGGACGAGCTCGAGCAAGACCTCCTCCAGCCGCTGCTGGACACTGGCCGCGAGGTCGGCATGGTCCTGCGTCCACTCGCCGCCGGGGCGGAGCTGCTTGACCAGGGCCGACCACTCGATCGGGTCGGTGTGGAAGCCGCCATCGCCGGTGGCGTAGACAGCCTCCCGGAGCTCGCCGAGAAAACGCGGCTGGCCATAGCTGGCGAGCGCCATCACCTTGAACTCGTCGGAGCTGCGCAGGAAGCCGAGGTGCTCGGTCACCTCCTCGTACAGCAGGCCGAGGGAGTGCGGCAGCTGCTGGCTCGCCAGCACCTGGAGCCGGCCGTCCTCGTACCTGCCGGCGAGATGGCTGGCCGACTCGCCGCGCCCGTCGAGGACGAGGACGCTCGAGACCGGGTGTGGCGAGGCGGGACCAGCCGATGCGGCATGGGCGACGTGGTGGGGGACGAAGCGAACGATGCCCGGATCGAGACCGGGCAGCGCGGTGGCGAGGAAGCCCGCGGCCTTTTCGGCGTAGGTCAACCGCAGGTGGTCCCACGGGTCGCGCAGCCCCAGGTCCTCGGCCGACCGGGCAAGCGCCGGGTCGAAGGAATAGGCGACGGCGTCGAGGTCCGCCGGCGTCAGTCCGGCCTCACGCAGGCACCAGCTCGCAGCCAGCTCCGGCAGCTCCCACGCTGCGAACGGCACCGGTCGCTTTCCGTGCTTGCGCCGACTGAAACGCTCTTCCTCTGCAGCGCAGACGATGTGGCCGTCCACGACCAGCGCGGCGGCCGGATCGTGGAACAGTGCGTTGATGCCGAGGACGCGCACGGAACCTCCGGCGGGCTGCAAGACGACTGACGGCGGCGGGACTTCCCGACGGCGGGGACCGGAAACACACTTCAGCGCTCAAGTGGTGCGGGAACAGGAAGGCCTCACCTTTCGGCAACCAGCCCCGCGACTCAGAGCAGCCCGGTCACGGCACCGCGTTGCACAGGTTCTGCAGAACCCTTGCTGCTACGGCAAGTTCGTCCTCGTTGTGCTGTCCGCCGAACAACCGCCCCAGTTCCTGGTCGAGGGTCGCGGAGGCGGCAGAGAGCCGGCGGCGCCCGGCCGGCGTCACCTGCGCATGCCACAGCCGGAGGTCCTGCTCACCACGCGTACGCGACACCATGCCCTGCGCTACCAGGCCACTGACAACGCGCGTGATGCCCGCGGCACTCAGGGACGCCTGTTCCTGCAGCTCGGTCATCGTCGCTGTCCCGGTGGCGCCGATGCACTTGAGCACGATGAACTCGGACAGCGACAGCCCGTGACTGCCGCGCAGAACCCGGTGAACCTGGGGCAGCACCAGCGCCTGCGCGCGCACGAGTGCATCCCAGGCCGTCCGGCGCGAGTCGGCGGGCTCGGTGGCCATGTCGGGGCCGATGCCCCTGCCGGCCCTGCGAAAACACCGGGACAGCACGTTGTCAGGCCGTCACGGCAAGCCTCCCGTCTCCGGCCGCTCTGCGATCCCCGAGCCGGCGGCCGGCCGGGCACCGGATCGGGCCGTCGATCCGGATCACCAGCAGCGCGACGTCGTCCTCCGGCGACGGCCCGACCATCCTGCTGGTGATGGCTTCCGCCAGCAGCTCCGGGTCGTGCGCGTCGGGATGCGTCCTGAGGATGTCCGCCAGGTTCGCGATGCCTTGATCGACGTCGACGCAGCGGCTCTCGACCAGACCGTCGGTGAAGAGCACCAGCTGGGAACCGAAAGGCAGCGAGGCGGCGGCTTCCGACCGCTGGTTCATCGCCTCGATCGGCGCCCCGATGAGCCGGGACGGGGCGCCCTCCAGCCTGCGCACCGTCGCGTCCGGCAGTCGCAGGAGCGGGGGGAGGTGCCCGGCGTTGGAGAACATCAGCAGGCCACCGGCGCTGTCGAGGACGAGCCGGGCGTAGATCGCCGTGGCCAGCTGGGCCATCTGGAAGCTCTGGACCAGTCGGTCCATCCGGTCGAGCACCACCGATGGCGTCGAACCTTCGTACGCATAGCAACGCAGGACGCTGCGCAGCTGTCCCATCGCGGCCGCGGCAACCACGTCATGGCCCATGACGTCTCCCACGGCGATGCCGATGGCGCCTCCGGGCAGGCCGAACACGTCGTACCAGTCACCGCCGACCTGGGTGTCCTGCGCGCTGACCACGTACCGCGCGGCACAGGTGATGCCTGGCAGGTCAGGGAGCTGCGGCAGCAGTCCGCGCTGGAGGGTCTCAGCGATCCGATGTTCGACGGCCCGGGCGGCCCGCTCCTGGCGGAGCTGGCCGAGATACAGCAGCGCGATGGCGCTCTGCCGGCTGATGGCGGCGGCGACCCGGCGCGATTCCTGGTCGAATGCCGCGACACCTCGCCCGTAGAGGTTGAGCCCGCCGACCACCGAGGCCCCGGCAAGGAGCGGGAGGGACAGCGAGCTGCGGATGCCGAACCCGCACGCTTCCGCCGCCACGCCGACCCACCGGCCGTCCAGGGCGAAGTCATCCACCACGACGGACTGGCCCTGCCTGATGGCCGTCAGGCACGGACCGTCACCGACCCGGTACTGCGCGAGGTCCACCTCGGTTGCATCGTTGGACGTGGCCGCCACTGTGGCGACCTCGCCGTCGACCAGCAGGCTGATCGTTGCCGAGTCACAACCACGTATGCCTTCGACGGCCAGCCCCACCAGGTCGCGGAGCGCCTGCTCGTCGGTCTCACGCAACGTTTCCTGAACGTCTGCCGAAGCGTTGTCGAAAGTCAGCACGGGACCGACAGGTGCAGCATCTCTAACTCCGAACCAGCGCAGGCCGACTGACCACGTCATGCCCGGCTCTCGCAGTGATAGCTCCTGAGGGCTGGCTGCTCAACCCGAAGCAGACCGTACTAGCGGAAGGCTCCTGCACCAAGAATTGCCGAGGTTTTGCCTGCGCTTACGGGGATCCAGGCTCGCGCCGGGCACCAAGCACGATCCCCTGGGCGATGTCGCGCAGCTTGCGGTTCGAGACCTGGGAGGCACGCGAGAGGATCGCAAACGCCTCGTCGGCGTCGACACCCTGTTGTGCCATGAGAACCCCCTTGGCCTGCTCGATCACGGCGCGCGAGGACATCGCCTCGGCCATCTGCCCGGCCAGTGCCGACGTGGTCTCGTACAGGTGCGCATTGGCGAGTGCGACGGCGGCATAGTTGGCAAACGTCACGGCCAGCTCGACTGCCTCGTCGCCGAATGCCTCGGTCTTGTGGGCGTAGACGTTCAATGCACCGGTCAGCCGCGGGACAACCTGGATGCCCACCGACAACGAGCTGCCGACGCCCGCCCTGGCAGCGGTGGCGGCGAACAGCGGATAGCGGGTGTCCGTCGCAGCGCGAGGCATGGAGACGACACTGCCGGGCCGCGCTGCGGCGTCCAGGCAGGGTCCTCGCCCCTCGCCGTACTGGCTCTCGTCCATCGCCTTGGCGGCAGCGCCGGTGAAGGCTGGCGTGCCGGCTCCGGTCCCGGAGACCAGCGTCACCGAAACCTCGGCGGCACCGGGGATCGCGACCTTCGCCAGCTCGGCGATGCGGGAGAGCACCTGCCGCAGGTCGTTCTCGCTCAGCCGCAGCAGCCCCAGCGCCGCGAAGGCCTCGATCGGGTCCGTCGGCGCCGGTCGTGGCAGGTCCGCGGTCGCAGCGACGAGTTCCTCATCGCCGGCAGAATCGGTCATGGTCACCGTCCGAACAGCCAGGGGGCGCCTCTGCTTGACGCCGGCCGCCACCGGGATGGAAACAGCTTGCAGCCTATACCGCGCGGGAGGGACCGGAATCCGCCGACGGGGCGAGGGCCGCGCTGGTGGCGCGGCGAAGAACACCGATCAGCTCGTCGTTCGGCCCGATGATGTACGCCGTGTCGCCCGCGCTGAACCGGGTGCCCCTGCGCGGCGGATGCTCGAGCACACCGGTCGCGTACCGGTGCAGGGCGATCACCCGGGTGTTCGCCGACAGGCCGAGCATGTCGACGCCGTCCAGGGCACCACCGGCAGCGATGTTCAGCCTGCCGACCGTGAACGGATGGCCCGCGACGGAGAAGGCACTGAGCACCTCGAGCCCCAGAGCAGCCGCGACGAACCAGGGGGCGGTGATCTCCTCGATCGACTGGATGTGCTCGAACCCGAACCGGGCAGCGATCGTACGGGACAACGACTGGTCGAACACCCGCATCACCACCGGGATCGAGCCTGCGGTCCAGCGGTCGTCGAGCATGTCCCTGACCGCGATACCGGTCTCGATGTTGACCATGTCGTCGCTGGTGAGGATCGCGATCGCCGCGGCTTCGCGCAGCCGGGCGCTGTCCAACGTCGCCGAGGACGTCGCATCGCCGAAGATGACCGGCAGGTCGAGGGCGGCCGCCTCTGAGAGAAAGCGGTTGCGCTCGTCGCGCTCGATGACGACCACCTGCTTGCCGGCGTCGAGCAGCCTCGAGGCGACCTGCAGGCCGAAGGCGCCGAGTCCCACGACGATGACGTGCCCGGTCATCCGCCTGGCCCTGCGCCGGCCGAGCGAGTGGTTCAGCCGCCTGCTGATGAGGAAGTCCGCCACGTAGGCCATCAGGATGGCGAAGATGCTGATGCCCGAGAGCATGAGCATCATCGACCAGATCCGCAGCCACCACGTCTGCCCGAGGAAGCTGAAATCGCCGTACCCGACCGTCGATACCGTCTCGACGCTGAAGTAGAGGGAGTCGAGCAGGCTCATGCCCGGCCTGCGGTAAGCGACCCACAACAACACCGTGGAGACGGTCACCAGGGCGACCAGGCCGGCCAGCGCCCGGTAGAGGCCCGGATCGAACTCGCCGAGCGCGGCCCGTACGGTGCTCAGCCAGCCTCCGGCCCAGCCGGGCTTGCGCAGCGTGGTGTGCCTTGCGGCGGCAGCGACCGCGATGTCCCTGCCCGCCAGCTCTTCGGGAGTGCCCAGCATCGTGGCCAGGTCGCCCGGCTGGGTGACGAAGTCCCGTCCCGGGCAGGCGAACACCTGTGGCCTCGAGTCGTCGACCGTCGGCCGGGTGACGGCCACCGGCGCGAGGTCGCCGAAGACGGCGCGCAGGGTCCCCGACCCGACGGGCACGGTCGCTGCGACGAAGGTCGTCGACCCGACCTGCATCTCGTGCAGGCGCCGGCCGAGGCAGGCCTCGACGATGGAGGGCGCCGCGAGCGTCGCGCCGTCGATGACAGCGCCCGGGCCGTTGTCGACGGCCATCGCGCGGCGGACGGCGGTGTTGCCGAGCTGGGAGACGACCCGGATGCCGGGGCTCATGTGCCTGGCCTGCAAGGCGATCTGGACGTTGCGCAGATCCGTGGCCACCACGCAGACAATGGCGGCGGCTGTGGTGATGCCGGCCGCGGCCAGCGTCTGCTCGAGGCTGCCCCTGGGGCCCACCAGGCCCGCCGTCCAGTCGCGTACGGAGGTGAGCTGCAGCGTGGTCGCGAACTCGGTCAGGACCACGACCTGCTGACCGCCCCGGTGCAGCTGGTCGACGATCGTCACCCCGATCCCGTCGAGACCGCACACGATGATGTGCCCGGTCAGGCCGGCGGCGCCGGACAGAGTCTCTGCGATGACGCACCTCCCCGGGCAAAGAGCCGCGGCCGGCCCGTACGCACCCCGGAGGGCAGGTACGGGCCGGCCGCGAGAGTGCTGGTACTACAGGATAAACAGCATTTCCTGGTACGTGGGCAGCGGCCAGAGGTCATCGGCGACGAAGTGCTCGAGCTCGTCCGCCGCACGGCGTACGTCCAACATCGCCGGCAACAGGCCGCCCTGCGCGTGCTCCGCCTCGAGCAACGGCGAGCCGTGGGGCTGGGCCAGCTCGGAGCGCAGGGTCAGCAGCGACTCCTTGAGCGACGTGACCGCCGCGGTCACCGTGTTCAAGGTGTCCCTGTCAGGGTCGATCCCGGCCGCCGCCAGCGTCGCCACGTTGGTCGCCAGCTCCGTCTGGTAGCGCACCGCCGCCGGAAGGATCGTGGTCTGGCCCATCTCCAAGGTCAGTCGCGCCTCGACGCCGATGCTCAGTGCGTACTGCTCGAGCGCGATCTCGTAGCGGCTGTGCATCTCCCGGTGGCTGAAGACGTTGTACTTGCTGAACAGCTCGAGCGCCGGCGCCGAGATCAGCTCCGGCAGCGCATCCAGCGTGGTCTTCAGGTTGGGCAGACCGCGCGCGGCCGCCTCGATCTGCCAGTCCTCGGAGTAGCCGTCGCCGTTGAACACCGAGCTGCCGTGGATGGTGATGATGTCCTCGAGCACCTTCTGTACGGCGGCGTTGAACTCCGTACCGCCGGCGATCAACGTGTCGAGCTCGTCGGCGATGTACTCCAGCGCTTCGGCCATGATCGTGTTGATCGTGACCATCGGTCCCGCGATCGACTGCAGCGAGCCGGGGGCGCGGAACTCGAACCGGTTGCCGGTGAAGGCGAACGGGCTCGTCCGGTTGCGGTCGCCCGGGTCGGTCGGCAGAACCGGCAGGGTGTCGACGCCGATGCGCAACGTGCCCCTCTCCTTGGACGAGGTGGCGCCGCCCTTGGCGATCTGGTCGAAGACGTCGGTGAGCTGGTCGCCGAGGAAGATCGAGATGATGGCGGGCGGAGCCTCGTTGGCGCCGAGCCGGTGGTCGTTGGTCGCCGAGGCGACCGAGGCGCGCAGCAGACCTCCGTACTTGTGCACCGCGCGGATCACCGCGGCGCAGAAGACCAGGAACTGCGCATTGTCGTGCGGGGTGTCCCCTGGCAGCAGCAGATTGCCCTCGGTCGCGTTGCCGAGGGAGAAGTTGACGTGCTTGCCCGAACCGTTGATGCCGGAGAACGGCTTCTCGTGGAAGAGGCACTCCATGCCGTGCTTGTGAGCGACCTTCTTGAGCGTCACCATCAGCAGCTGCTGGTGGTCGGCGGCGACGTTGGCCCGCTCGAACATGGGGGCGATCTCGAACTGCCCCGGGGCGACCTCGTTGTGCCGGGTCTTGGCCGGGATGCCGAGCTTGAACAACTCACGCTCGGTGTCGAGCATGTAGCCGAGGACCCGGTCCGGGATCGCGCCGAAGTAGTGGTCGTCGAACTCCTGGCCCTTCGGGGGTTTGGCACCGAACAGCGTACGGCCGGAGTTGAGCAGGTCGGGGCGGGCGAAGAAGAAGCTGCGGTCGATCAGGAAGTACTCCTGCTCCGCCCCGGCGAAGGACACGACGGCGTCCGGCTTGGCGTGACCGAACAGCTTGAGCACGCGCTCGGCCTGGGCGGCCATCGCCTGCTGCGAGCGCAGCAGCGGCGTCTTGTGGTCGAGCGCGTCGCCGGTCATCGAGACGAACACGGTCGGGATGCAGAGCGTGTTGCCGTTGGTGTTCTCCAGCACGTAGGCCGGGCTCGTGACGTCCCAGCCGGTGTAGCCCCGTGCCTCGAACGTGGAGCGCAGACCCCCGTTGGGGAAGCTCGACGCGTCGGGCTCGCCCTGCACGAGCGTCTTGCCGGCGAACTCGGCGATGGCCAGGCCGTCCCCACCGGGCTCGAGGAAGCTGTCGTGCTTCTCCGCGGTGAAGCCGGTCAGCGGATAGAAGACGTGGGCGTAGTGGGTCGCACCCTTCTCCATCGCCCAGTCCTTCATCGCCGCAGCGACGACGTCGGCGACGGCCGGGTCGAGCGTCGCCGAGTGCTCGATGGTGGCAACGACGGACTTGTAGACGTTCTTGGGCAGCCGCTTCTGCATGACGGCCTTGCTGAACACGTTCGAGCCGAAGACCTCACCGGGCCCCTCGGTGAGGTCGAAGCTGGTGGCCGGAGGCGTGTAGCCCTTGACCGCGTCGATGGCTTGCAGGCGAGCGCTACTACCACTCATGTGTCACTCCTTGCGTTCCCGCGGTCATGTGATGCGGACGGCCGGGCAGTGGGAGTCCGCGATCGATCAAGGTCACGGTAGGCGCGGCTATGGCCCCGGAGGTTTCGCGACTGTTAACGCTGCCTACGTCTCCCCTGCCCGCGGTAGCGGACGGCCCCCGAATGTGTCGGGTCGATGTCGCAGTCGCACCGAATTGCGTGAGTTCGTGGCCAAAGCCGGTCGATCACGGGATGATGAGGCGCCCGGGCACCAGAGCAGGAAGCGCAACAGGAAGTGGTGGTGGGCCTTGATGGAGCTCGGCGCGGACACGCTGCAAAAGGCATTGCGGATCAATCTCGATCCCCGCTGGTACGGCACCGTCGCAGAGATCGGCGCCGGCCAGGAGGTTGCCCGCTGGTTCTTCCGGGCCGGTGGGGCAGCGGGGACCATGGCCAAGTCGATGTCCGCGTACGACATGGCCGTCAGTGACGCCGTCTACGGCAAGTCGGACCGCTACGTCTCGCTCGGCCGGCTGGAGGCGATGCTCGACCACGAGCTCGACCTCAACGTCGACCGGCTCGGCGAGAGCCGCGGCGACAACACCTGTTTCTTCGCCTTCGCCGACACTGTCGTGGCCCGCAGCTTCGCCGGCGGAAACGAGTGCCACGGCTGGATGGGCGTGCGGTTCCAGGCCCACCCGTTCGACGAACCGAACCAGATCGTGATGCACGTGCGGATGTTGGACGAGGGCGCCGACCTGCAGCAGGAGGCGCTCGGCATCGTCGGCGTCAACCTGCTGCACGCTGCCTTCTTCGAGCGGCACGAGCCGGACCAGCTGGTCGCCAGCCTGCTGGACCGGCTGTCCACCGGCCGGATCGAGATCGACATGATCCACTTCCGCGGCATCGAGTTCCGACGGGTCGACAACCGCCTGATGGCGCTCAAGCTGGTACAGCTCGGGCTGAGCGGTGTCGCCATGTTCGGTCCTGACGGCGGCGTCCTGCAGCCGTCGGAGGTGCTGCGCAAGCACGCCGTCCTGGTCGAGCGGGGCAGCTTCCGGCCGCCGACGGTGGTCAACATCGACATGCTCGAGTGCGCGCGCGCCAAGTTCGAGATCGACCCGGCGGTGGCCGGCAAGCCCGTGCTCGCCCTCACCGAGCTCACCATGGCCAACCTGCTGGCCGGTGGCTCCGAGGTCGACCGGCGCGACTTCCTCGCCCGCGCCGACCTGCTGGCCGCCTGCGGCATGACCGTGCTGATCTCGGACTACTTCGAGTACAACCGGCTGGCCGCCTATCTCCAGGCGCGGACCTCCGAGCGGATCGGCATCGTGATGGGTGTGCCGAGCCTCATCGACATGTTCGACGAAGCCAACCACGTCCAGCGCCCCGGCGGCATCCTCGAGAGCTTCGGCCGGCTGTTCAAGAACGACCTCAAGCTGTACGTCTACCCGATGCTCCACCTCTCGGAGCAGACGACGGTCACCGTCGACGACCTGACCGTCAAGCCGGAGCTGCAACCGTTGTTCGACTACCTGGCCCGCCGGGGCAGCTTCGTCAACCTGGACAACTACCGGCCCGACTACCTGCCGATCCTCAGCCGCGACGTGCTGCGCCGCATTGCCAGCGGGGACCACGAGTGGGAGCACATGGTCCCGCCGGCGGTGGCCGACCTGATCATCGCCAGGTCCTTCTTCGGCCACCACAAGAACGCGCCCTAGCTAGTCCATCGGCACGGCGGTGCCGGTGACATCGATGCCGGTGTGGTCCCCCGAGGGGATGTCCACGACGATCAGTGACGGGCGGCCCATGTCGTCACCTTGGTGCAGCACGATCCGCGCGGGCGGCGTGACCGCACGCAGCGAGCGCAGGTAGGCACCGAAGGCAGCAGCCGCAGCTCCGGTGGCGGGATCCTCGACCACACCGCCGGTCGGGAACGGGTTGCGTACGTGATAGGTGAGCGGGTCGGCCCGCCAGGCCAGCAGCACCGTCACCCAGCGGTGTCCCGTCATCACCGCGAGCAGCCGGTCGAAGTCGTAGTCCAGTGCCGCCAGGCGTTCCCGGCTGGCGACGGCCAGCACGAGGTGCCGGGCCCCGGCGTACGCCGTCATCGGCGGCAGTGCGGGGTCGAGGTCGGCGACGGCCCAGCCGAGGGCGGCCAGCACCTCCTCGACCGTCTCGTCGGCGACCAGCTCCAGCTGCGGCGCGACGCTGGTCAACATGGCCGAGCGCCGCCCGTCCGCGGCCGCGGTGCTCACCGCCACGTCGCCCGACGGGGTACGGAAGAGCAGGTCGGCCGGCGCCCCGCGATCGGCCAGCGCGACGGCGGCGGCGATGGTCGCGTGGCCGCAGAACGGCACCTCCGACGTGGGCGCGAAGTAGCGGACGTCGTAGCCGCCCTCGGTCGACCGGACCAGGAACGCCGTCTCGGAGTAGCCGACCTCGGCGGCGATCGCCTGCATGGTCGCCGCATCCAGATCGGCGGCGTCCAGGACCACTCCGGCCGGGTTGCCTCCGGCGGGGTGGGAGGTGAAAGCCGCGTACCGCAGGACGTCCGTCATGATCCCGAACCCTAGCCCATCGGCGGGCCTGCGCTAGCAGTCGAGGTCGGTGGAGAACACGACCAACAGGTCCTCGTGCGCGAGGTCCTCAGGGCGACGGAACGTCATCGCCGGTCCTCGCCTGGAGTGCGGCTGACCGTCCTCGCTGTGGACCAGGAAGCTGGACCCGGCCGGCTCGACGTTGTGGACGATCAGGGCGGCACCGTCGTACGGGACCCGTTCCAGCTCGCGGCCGCCGCGGTGCAGGTGGTGCCAGAGTGGCACCGCGTCGGGCAGCGTGACCTGTGACCCGATGAGCTCGCTGGTCAGCCGTGAGCGGAGCTCGGAGGTTCCGCCGGAGGGACGGCCGCCTGCGGCATGGGCGTCCAACAGGGAGCGCAGCCGGTCGGCGTCGTTGGGCTTGGGGACGGTGGGACCCTGCGTGGAGTCAGTGCTCATGAGCGCGGTTTGCCCGCTGGAGCGCCGACTGACCCCTCTGCGACGCCCTGAACGGTTACCCGGCTGATGCGTGGGGCAGGTCTTCGGCCACCCGCGACGGCGGCGGAACCGTGTGCCAGGACGGAGACCCGTACATGCACGTCGGGGTGGTGGTGCCCGCGCGCGACGAGCAGGCTTTCCTGCCGCGTTGCCTCGAGGCGCTCGCGGTCGCCGTGTCCCACGTAGACCTGCCCTGCGAGTTGGTGCTGGTGCTCGACGCGTGTACCGACCACTCGGCCGAGGTCGCGGAGGAGGTCGGCGGCCGGCTGGACCTGCCGCTGACGGTGCTGCACAGCACGGCCGGATCGGTCGGCGCCGCCCGCGCGACCGGCGTGGGCTACCTGCTCGACCGCCATCCGGCCGAGGAGCTGTGGCTGGCGACGACGGACGCCGACTCAGCGGTCTGCCAGCAGTGGCTGGTCCGCCAGCTGGACCATGCCAGGACCGGAGCGACCCTGATCGCGGGAACGGTGACCATCGACGGCTGGGCCGGCTGGTCGGCTGCCCTGCGAGTCCGGTACGCGGAGCGATACGCCCGGCCGCGCCACCCGGACGGGCATGGGCACGTGCACGGCGCCAACCTGAGCCTGTCCGGCGAGCTGTACCGGTCGCTGGGCGGGTTCGCCCAGCTGCGTGCCGACGAGGACGTGGCCCTCGTCGCCGCGGCCCGGTCAGCAGGGGTGACGGTCACCTGGGCGACCGACCTGCCGGTGAGCACGTCGGCAAGGGCCCGCGGCCGGGCGCCTCGAGGCTTCGCGAGCGCGCTGCGCCACCTTGAGGCGTCCCTGGTCGAGCTGGTCGAACCGACGTGACTAACGCGGCCCAGCCGGGGCACAGGAGCGCCATGTCCCTGGACGCGCTGGAGAACGCTGCCGGGCTCGACCCGGTCGCCACCAAGATCACCTCGATCGTCCATGCCGCACTGCCCACCCCGGTCAAGGACGTGCTGCACGGCGTGTGGCTCGGCCATCCACTTCATCCGGTCCTGGTGCAGGTGCCGGTGGGCGCGTGGACCTCCGCGGCGATCCTGGACGCGCTGCCCGGCTCCGGTACGACCCCTGACGTGCTGATCGGGGTCGGCCTGGTCGGCCTCGTCCCGGCGGTCGTCACCGGGTGGACCGACTTCTCGGACCTGCACGAGCAGCAGCAACGGGTGGCCCTGGTCCATGCAGCCTCCAACATCACCGGCGGGGTCCTCTACGCCTCCTCGTTGGTCGCCCGCCGGCGCGGGAACCGGCTGCTCGGCAAGCTGCTCGGCTGGGCCGGCTACGCGACCGCCGGCCTCGGCAGCTATCTCGGCGGCCACCTGGCCTACCGCCAGTCGGCGGGTACCAACCATGCCGAGTTCGTGCCGCACCTCACCGACCCTGGCTGGCACGACATCGGTGCGATCGACGACCTGCCCGAAGGCAAGCCGGTCAGCCGTCGGCTGGGTGAGGTCAACCTGATGGTGGTCCGCAAGGGCGGCCGGGCCGACGTCCTGGCCGGCCGGTGCAGCCACCTCGACGGCCCGCTGGCGGGCGGTGACCTGCGCGTCGAGCGCGGCGAGGACTGCATCGCCTGCCCGTGGCACGGCAGCACCTTCCGGCTGCGCGACGGCGCCGTGGTGCACGGCCCTGCGACGGCACCGCAGCCGGTGTTCCGGACCCGGCTGGTCCAGGGTCGGCTGCACGTCCTGCTCGAGGGAGCCGGCTGACCCATGCCGGTCCTCTTCCCGCCCGATCTGCCGCTGCCGGCGTCCGGGCGAACGGCGCTCAGGTGGGCTGCCTTCGCCGAGCTCGCCTCCCGCGACCTGGTCGCCGTACGGCTGGCAGAGGGCGACGCCGACGCCAGGGCGATCCTCGCCGAGCTGTCCGGCCCCACGCCTGAGACCCAGCACCAGTGGGCAGTCTGGGCCGCCCGACCACCGGGACAGCGGGTCGCCGCCCAGCTCGACGACCGCGGGTGGCGGCTGACCGGGCGGATGCCCTACTGCTCAGGGGCACACACGGTGGACCGGGCACTCGTGGTCGCCGATGCCCACGACGGGATCCGGCTGTTCGCCGTCGCGATGGACCAGCCGGGCGCTGCTCCGGTCGAGGGCACCTGGCACGCGGTCGGGATGGCCGCGAGCGACAGCCTCGACGTGCAGTTCGACGACGCCGAGGGGCGACCCGTCGGAGCTCCCGGCGGCTACCTGAACCGGCCCGGATTCTGGTACGGCGGCATGGGCGTCGCGGCCTGCTGGTACGGCGGAGCCGTCGGCGTCGCCCGTGCTCTCGCCGCGGCCGCTCAGCAGCGCGAGCTGGGCGACTCGGCGCTGGCCCACCTCGGCGCCGTGGACGTCCTGCTCAGCGCCGGCCAGGCCATGCTCGAGCAGGCCGCGGCCGCCATCGACTCCGCGCCTGCGGACCCGCAGGGTCTGGCCCCACTGCGAGCGCAGCGGTTGCGGGCGTTCGTCGCGGACAGCGCGGCTGAGGTGCTGACCCGGGTCGGCCGCGCGCTCGGCGCCGGACCGCTGTGCCACGACGCTGACCATGCCCGCCGGGCCGGCGACCTGTCCGTCTATCTCCGCCAGCACCACGCAGAGCGCGACCTCGAAGCCGTGGGGGCGGACGTGGCCAAGAACGGGCCGTCGTGGTGACGGCGATCGAAGGTCGCGGGACCGACGAGGCGACCTGGCTGGGCTGGCAGGACCTCGGCACCTGGCCCCAGCTGGACCTCTCGGAATGCCCGAGGGCCGTCGTGGTTGCGCCTCACCCTGACGACGAGGTCCTGGGCGTGGGCGGCATCCTGGCCTCACTCAGCGCCGGGGGCGTCGCCGTGGTCGTGGTCGCTGTCACCGACGGCGAAGCCTCGCACCCCGGCTCAGCAGCGGTCGAGCGAGCGGCGCTGTCCGAGCAACGGACCGGCGAGTCCCTGAGGGCCCTGGCCGACCTGGCGCTGGACCCGGGGTCGCGGTTGCGGCTGCGCCAGCCGGACGGCCAGGTCGCAGAGCCCGACCTCGCCCGCACGCTCGCCCGGCTGCTCCGCGCCGGTGACTGGTGCTTCGCGACCTGGCGTGGTGACGGGCATCCGGACCACGAAGCCGTCGGCAGGGCCGCCGCCGCTGCCTGCCGGCAGGTCGGCGCGCGGCTCTTCGAGTTCCCGGTGTGGAGCTGGCACTGGGCCCGGCCCGGGGACGATCGGGTGCCGTGGCAGCGGGCGGCCGTCGTGGCACTCGACGACGTGGCCGTTGCCCGAAAGCGGCTGGCACTGACCAGGTTCGTCAGCCAGACCGCCCCGATCGGCGCCGGCGCCGGCGACGCGGCGATCCTGCCGCCACACGTCCTGGCCCGGTTCGAGCGCCGGTTCGAGACCGTGTTCCGGTGACGGTGCCCCGATGACGCTGACGCCGGACTACTTCGACGCCTTGTACGCGGCGGCCGAGGATCCGTGGGGCTTCGCCGACCGCTGGTACGAGCAACGCAAGTACGCCCTCACCCTCGCCAGCCTGCCCGAGGAGCGCTACGCCACCGCGTACGAGCCTGGCTGCTCGATCGGCGTGCTCAGCGGCTTGCTGGCCGGCCGGTCCGACGACCTGCTGGCCAGCGACGGTTCGGCCGCAGCCGTGCAGCGGGCGGCCAGGAGACTGTCCGGACACGCCCACGTCACCGTCGAGCAGCGCCGGCTGCCGGAGCAGTGGCCGGACCGCACCTTCGACCTGGTGGTGCTGTCGGAGCTGCTCTACTACTTCGCAGCTGACGACCTCGGGCTGGTCGTCGACTCGGCCATCGCCGCCGTCAACCCGGGCGGCACGCTGGTCGCCGTGCACTGGCGGCACCCCGCCGTGGATCACCCGCAGACCTGCGACGAGGTGCATGCGCGGCTGACGCAGGCGGCCATCGCCGGAGGGCTGGCCCGCCTGGCGGGTCACGCCGAGGACGACTTCCTCCTCGACGTCTGGGTGCGACCCCTGGCTGATGGCGCGGGCAGCTCGGTCGCAGCACGCACCGGTCTGGTCTGACTACCCGCCGGGTCGGGCTCCTCGGCGCAGCACGACGAGCAGCAGGGCTGCGAGCAAGGCGGACCAGCCGGCCCAGGCTGCCAGCAACACCAGTCCCTGGTTGTTCATGACGTCAGCTCCCTCGGGTGCCGCAGCGAGGCCCGGCCCGCATGCACGACCAACCGATCGTGCTCGATCGAAAAGGCCGACCACGGCACGAAGAGTGCATGCCGGGACATCCGTCCGAGCACCACCTTCAGCAGCCAGGGACCGGTGAGGTCGGCAGAGGCGTAACCCAGCCGTACGGCGATCCCGCCCTTGCCGGCGATGATGCCGTCGACCCGCAGTGCGCCCGACTCGCCGTACGGAGCCTGCCGCACCAGCCGGACGTCGTGCACCTTGCCCAGGCTGCCCCCTTCGGCGTCAACGACCGGTTTGCCGACCAGATCGGTGATTCGCATCGTCATGCCCCCGGGATCCGGCCGATGAAGTGCTCGGCCAGCCAGCGTTCGAGGTCAGCCGGCTCGAGGTCGCCGTGCGGCACGCGCAACGTCACCGTCGCGGCGACCGATGACACCAGCCGGACGTCGATGCGCCGGGGGGAGGTGTCTCCCGTTTCTCGCAGCCGCTGGGCCGTCGAGGTCACCCAGACCGACATGCGACCAAAAAACCTTGCCCCCAGGGCGATCTGACCGGTCAGCAGGGCCGACACGACCGGGCCGCCAGGGTGGTCGACGTCGATCTCGAGGTCGTCGACCTTGCCGACCGAACGGCCCTCGACGGTTGCGATCTGCCGGTCCAGCAGCTGCCGTCCGGCGTACAGCACGTTGTCGGCCATCTACATCCCTGCCTTGGTCGCCAGCATGAGCGGGAGCGTCACCAGGGCCACCACGCCGATGATGATCAGGTAGACCGTGGCGATCGTGTTCGAGAACCAGCCGTTCGCCTGGTCACCCATGTACCCGCGGTCGTTGGCGATGACCAGGATCGGGAAGTAGGTCAGCGGCAGCGCGGCCGCAGACAGGACCACGGAGTACTCCGTGACCTTGACCGGGTCGAGGGTCGTCAGCGCGAGCGCCATGGCGGCGAACAAGGTGAGCAGCAGCAGGGTCTGGAACCGCGAGGCTTCACGCGGGCGGGGCGCTGCTTTGCCCCAGGGCCAACCGAAGTACTGCGCGAAGACGTAGCCCGCGGAGAGCAGGGTCTCCAGCGAAGCACCGAAGGTCGCCGCGAAGAACCCGACCAGCATCGCGGCGATCCCCAGCTTGCCGACCGCCAGCGCGACCGGAAGGCCGACCTGGCTGACGTGGCTGACCTGCACGTGCAACGGCCCGAGAACCAGCGCCGAGCAGGCCATGATGGACAGCGAGATCACCGCACCCAGCGGGAATCCGATGAAGACGTTGAGCCGGTTGGTCATCAGGTCCTGTCGTCCCCACCGCTCCTCGACCGCGCCGGAGGAGAAGAAGAACACCTCGTACGGCGTCATCGCCGAGCCGAACAACGCGATGCCGTAGTACCACCAGGTCGGGCGCCCCTCGCCCGACGGCACCGCCGGATGGACGGCATGGTCCAGCATCGCCGACCAGTCCGGACCGAGCTTCCACAGCGAGATGACGAACACCAGCAGGGCCAGTCCGAGCAGGCCGAACGAGTTCTCCATCACCTCGAACGGCAGCTTCCAGACCACGAGCCAGAGCACCAGTCCGACCAGCGGGATCCACAGCAGGTAGTTGACGCTGGTCGCGAGCTGGATCGCGATGGCCACACCGGCCAGCTCCGCGGTCAGCGTCAGCAGGTTGATGAAGTACGAGGCCGACAGGTTGACCAGGGCGAACCGGACCCCGAGCCGCTCCCGTACGACGTCGAAGACCGCGCGCTTCGTCAGGGCCGCGACCCGGCCGCACATCTCGGCGTAGACGATGATGCCGACCGTGCCGACGACGAGAACCCAGGCCAAACCCATCCCGAAGCGGGCACCGACGACGCTGCTGGTGACGAAGTCACCGATGTCGACGAAGCCGCCGATGGCGGTGAGGACGCCCAGCGCGACCTGCAGGAGCTTCTTCACCCGGCCACGCCCTCGAGCTGCTGCAGCCTGGCCTGCAGCCGGGGTAGCGGCGTGGCCAGTCCGGCCAGCTCGGTCCCGCGGTTGCGCCGGGCTGCGACCCGCAGGTCGTCGAGCATCGAGACCGTGTCCTGCATCACGGCGTCGAGCCGGCCGCGCAGCTGGTCCGCCGCCGCGCTGGGCGGCTGGATCGCGTCGAAGTTGCCGGCCGTGGCGGACGCGTCGTCGTCCGCGTCGGCGAAGGTCACCGAGAGATAGGCAGCCGGCGCCCGGCTGCTGACCTTGAGCGCCACCTGCACGGTCCCGAGGACCCCGTCGAGGGTCTCCGCCGTGTTGGCGACCTTGTGCCGGTAGTCGTCGTCGGTGCGCGACGAGCCGGCGCACCCCCCGGCGAGGATGACGACAAGCACGGTGGCGCCGATGCGCCCGGGCCGCCTGAGCATGCCGGCCGACGTACCCACATGATCGCCAAGCCGAAACCTAGCGGTGAACCGTCACCCCATGTGGGGGTAGCGGTAGCTGGTCGGCGGGTCGAACGTCTCCTTGATCACCCGGGGGGACACCCAGCGGACCAGGTTGAGATAGCTGCCGGCCTTGTCGTTCGTGCCACTGGCCCGAGCGCCGCCGAACGGCTGCTGCCCGACGACGGCCCCGGTCGGCTTGTCGTTGACGTAGAAGTTGCCGGCCGAGTTGCGCAGGACCTCACTCGCCGCCGTGATGGCTGCCCGGTCCTGGGAGATCACCGACCCGGTCAGCGCATAGGGCGCCGCGTCGGCGGCCTGGCGCACGACGGCGTCGTAGTCGGCGTCGTCGTAGACCAGGACGCTGAGCAGCGGGCCGAAGAACTCGGTGGTCATCACCTCGTGCAGCGGGTCGGTGGTGGTCACGATGGTCGGCCGGACGAACCAGCCCTCCCGGTCGTCGCTCGACCCACCGGCGACCACCTCCAGCGCCGGGTCGCTGACCGCGCGCTTCTGGACCTCGGTCAGCCGGCCGAAGGCCCGCTCGTCGATCACGGCGCCGAGGAAGTGCGAGAAGTCCCGTACGTCGCCCATCGACAGTGAGTCGGTCTCGGCGATCAGGTCGTCGCCCATCCGCCGCCACAGCGACCGCGGCAGGTAGGCGCGGGAGGCCGCGGAGCACTTCTGGCCTTGGTACTCGAACGCGCCCCGGACCAGCGCGGTCCGCAGCACTGACACGTCGGCGGACGGGTGGGCGAGCACGAAGTCCTTGCCACCGGTCTCGCCGACCAGCCGCGGATAGCTGCGGTACGAGGCCAGGTTGTCGGCCACGCCGCGCCACAGCTGCTGGAACACCCGCGTCGACCCGGTGAAGTGGATGCCGGCGAGCTCGCGGTGGGCGAGCGCCACCTCGGAGACCGCGATGCCGTCACCGGTGACCAGGTTGAGCACTCCCGGGGGCAGCCCCGCCTCCTCGAGCAACCGCATCGTGTAGTGGGCGGCCAGCTGCTGGGTCGGGGACGGCTTCCACAGCACGACATTGCCCATCAGCGCCGGCGCGAGCGGCAGGTTGCCGGCGATGGCGGTGAAGTTGAACGGCGTGATCGCATAGACGAAGCCCTCGAGCGGGCGGTGGTCCATCCGGTTCCAGACTCCGGGGCTGCTCGCCGGCTGCTCCTCGAGCAGCCGGCGGCCGAACGCCACGTTGAACCGCAGGAAGTCGATCAGCTCGCAGGCCGCGTCGATCTCCGCCTGGTAGGGAGTCTTGGACTGGCCCAGCATGGTGGCGGCGTTCAGCCGGTTGCGCCACGGGCCGGCCAGCAGGTCGGCGGCCTTGAGCAGGATCGCCGCCCGGTCCTCGTACGACGTCGCAGCCCAGCCGGGCGCGGCGGCGAGAGCGGCGGCGATCGCGTCGGCGGCGTCGGCGTGCGTGGCGCCGCGCATCGTCCCGAGCACCTCGTGCCGGGCATGCGGCTGGACCACCTGGATCGGCTCACCGGCGCCCAGGCGCTGGACGCCGCCGACCGTCATCGTCAGGTCGATCGCCTCGGATGCCATCTCGGCCAGCTCGGCGTGCAGCGACGCGCGCTGCGGCGAGCCCGGTGCGTAGTCATGCGCCGGCTCGTTGCGCGGGTCGGGGACCATGCTCACTGACTGCATGCTGCCAATGCTAGGCCGGTCCCCGTACGGTCAGCTGAGCGTGTTCTTGTCGAACGCCAGGTCCGGGGTCACCGAGGACAGGTCGAGCCCGGCCGGTGCCCCGAGCATCCGGTAGTCGGTCGCCCCGCGTGACGCGTAGAGGACCTGGATCAGCAGCCGCGGGGTGGTCGTGGCCTGGCCGCCCTTGTGCCAGCCGATGGTGTCCGCCAGGATCACCGTCCCGGCCGGCCCGGTGAACCGCGGACGGCGTGGCTCTGGGACCTCGCGGTCCATGTCGTCGTCGTGGGCCCGCATGTTGTGGCCGTCGTGCACGGTGCCGTGCGGCTTCCACTTGCGGTCGCCCTTGCCGTGGGTGCCCTTGACGTAGGAGAGCGGTCCGGCGCCCTCGATGACGTCCTCGAGGTAGACGAACATCTTGAGCACCAGGTGGTCGTCGGGCTGGTCGCGGTGCCACAGCTGGGAGGCGACCGGCGCGTGGTTGCTGGGCAGGTTGCGCCAGACGTTGAGGTCCGCCACCCGGGTGCGCATGCCGTAGTAGGCGTCGGCGACCGCCTTGATGTTGGCCTCGAGCGCAGTCGCGGCGAGCAGTCCGCGCGGGTCGACGACCGGACGGTTGGCGTCGAGATACTGGACCAGGTAGGGCTTGGTGTTGCCGTCGCCGAGGTCGTGGATCTCCTGCAGCGCCTTGGCCTTGGCGGCCACCTCGTCGGCACGCGCCGCCTCGAGCGCCTTGGCCTCCTCCTGGAGCCGGCCGAGCAGGGTCGGGTCGCCGGTCAGTGCCTCCAGCGAGGACTGCGCGCAACCGTCGCGGTTGAGGTCGCGCAGGACCCGGGCGGCCTCCGGGCTGAGCCCGTTGGAGCGCTTGCGGTGGTCACGCGTGGGCCCGGCGTTGAGGACGTACCTCCACACCGGCTCGACTCCCAGCAGCACCTTGTGCTGGATGACGTACTTGCCCTTGTTGACCGATCGGGTCACCAACGATGGAGCGGCCATCAACGTCCCCCTGGAACGACTGCCTCGAATACATCCACGTTAACCATCATCCTCCCCGCCCTTTCCATTGTTACGCATGGGCCTGCCTAGGTTGCGGCACCCTGGTCACCGAGGTTTCCGGCGGCTCCCGCGAGAAGATCATCGGCCTCCTGGGCCGCGTACCAGAGCAGGGATTCGTCCTCGGCGGAGTCCACCGTGAACTGGGCGTCCTCGTCCCCCTCGGCAGCAGCCTGTACGGCCTCCGCCGCCGCCGCGACCGCCGGCTCCGCCTCGAAACCGTCGACGTGGACGGAGGCCAGCGCCGACCACGGCACGGGGCCGAGCACCGACAGCTTGGCCCGCTGGTCGTCCTGGCGCTGGGCGACCGCCCCGTCCGGGACATCGACGGCGAGCACGACCCGCCTGCGCAGGGCTGAGGGGTCGGCCGCCAGCAGCCCGAGCGACTCGCGGGCGGCGGCCCCCATGGCCGCGTACTCCAGCTCCTCCAGGTCGCCTTCGGCGTACCACTCGCGCAGCGCCGGCGTCACGGCGAAGCCGGTGGCCGGGCCGTCGGTGAGCTGCCGCTGTGCCCTCGCCCTGGCCAGCATGGGCAACGTCGAAGCCAGGTAGATCCGCATGCCCGCCATGGTCTCATCCGGAGCGACGCGGCCGCGAGATCAGCGGACGGAGAGCTCTGCGACCCCGTTCCAGGTGTTGAGGCTGTTGCCCAGCCCGCGGACCCGGACGTAGCGCGCCGGACGCGGCCGGAACCCGTACCGCTCGGGGCCGCTGGTCAGGCCGGAGCTGGCACCGGCGTAGGCGGGACTCCAGTGCAGGCCGTCCAGCGAGGTCTCCACCACGAACCGCTGGCTGCGGGTGGTGCCGGAGTTCCAGCTGACGGACGCCTCGCTGACCTGCGGAGCGCCGGGGCCGAGGTCCGCCCGGATCCACTGACCGGTGCCCTGTGCGCTCCAGCCGGTGGCCTGCGAGCCGTCGAGGGCCGCTGCGGGAGGGGTGCCCTGCTTGGAGCTGCTCGCGGTGATGCCGACAACCGGGATCGCGGCCAGCGTCGAGGGCAGCAGCCGGAACCGCTCGACCGCCTCGAGCAGGTAGTAGTCGGCGTACACGACCGAGGTGTCCGACGCGGGCCCGTTCCACAGCTGGGACGCGTGCTTGAGCAGGCCGGCGCCGGTGACCGTGGTGTCGAGGTTGGCCGGCGAGGTCAGCGCCGCGAGCAGCCGCGCGGCTCCGGCCCGGTAGGTCGCCTGGTGCGCCGGGTCGGGGTCGGCCCAGGCCAGCGTCGAGAGCCCCGAGGCAGCGATCGCCGCGGCGGAGCTGTCCTGGACCGTCGACTCGCTGGCGTCGGAGAGGTTCCAGTGCGGGATGGAGTCGGCCGGCAGGTGGGCGAGGAAGTAGTCGGCGACGCTGCGCGCCGTGTCCAGCAGCCGAGGGTCACGCAGGTAGCGGTACTGGGTCGCGAACCCGTCCAGCGCCCACGCCTCACCTCGCGCCCAGACGTCGCTGTCCTTGAGGTTCACCGCGGAGTTGGTGGCCCGGCGCAGCGCGCCGGTGGTGGGGTCGAACGCTGCCTCCTGCAGGACGCTGCCGTCACTGCGGACGAGCGTCCTGGCGGTGGTCAGCGAGTGGGACAGCGCCATGTCCCGCCAGATCGGGTTGCCGCCGCTGAGCCCTGCCGCGTAGTCCAGCAGCTCGAGGTTCATCATGTTGTCGATGATCACCAGGAAGTCGGTCGGGTCGTTCCAGGACCGGGTCGCTCCGACGGTGGCGCTGTAGCGGGTGGCCAGGGTGGCCGCCGCCTGGACCACGACGTCGCTGTAGGCCGGGTTGCCGGTCAGCCGGAAGCCGTTGCCGAAGCTGCTCATGATCAGGAAGCCCACGTCGTGGGTGCCCTTGTTCAGCCGCTGCGCCGCGAGCGGCAACGTCCAGGCAGCGGCCATCGCCGAGGTGGTGGGGTCGGCGCTCTGCTCTGCGGAGTACCAGAGCTCGCCGGGGAAGAAGCCGCCGGTCCAGCCCACTCCCGTGCTCCAGCTGCCGTCGGCATTGCCGAGGTACGGGTACTGGCCGCGGGCCAGGCTCCGGGTCATGTCCAGCAGCCGCCAGTGGGCCAGCCCGATCGTAGCGTTGAGCGACGCGTCCAGGGCCACCGGGTCGACGGGCGTGGTGGCGGCGAAGCCCTCGGCCGCTGCCGCCCGGACGCCGGGGCCTTGATCGGCCTGGCTGAGGGTCACACCGAGCAGTACGGCTGCCGCGAGCCCTGCTGCAAGGAACTTGGGACGGCGGTGCGGCAGTACGGGCATGCGGTGGTCCTCCGAGGGTCGGCCGAGTCCCCATCGTCGCAGGAGTCACGTGACAACAGGGTCAGCTTCGTCCGGATCGTGGCCGGGGAGTCGTTCGTTACCATCACGTTTGCGCTGCGCGGCCACATCGACAACGCTCCGACCATGAGTCGTGACGACGGTTGGACCTCGTACAGCAGCTTCGGCCCAGCCGCACCCGCCGGCGTGCGGGTGGTCATGGACCAGTCCGTCGCCGACTCGACCGGTCCCGAGCTGGCCGACCTCGGCCGGATGCGGCGCCGGCTGGTCCGGCGCTTCGTCGCGGCAGCGCGGGTGGACGAGCGCCCCAGCCTCCGGTCGATGCTGACCGCACACTTCGGTCCGGAGGCGACGTCGCTGCCGGTGGTGGCCGACAGCTGGGCCCCGTACGAGCACGTCAACGTGCAGCTCGGCCTGGAGGGCTGGCTCGCGCGGGACGGGCGCGAGCACCGGCTGGTCGGTGTCACCGGCTTCCAGCACCGGCAGTTCGCCCTTGCCGACCTCGCCGGCGAGGAGGTCTACGGCGGGGGCCTGGGCGTCGGCAGTGTCGCGATGGCCAACCAGTCGAGCGGGCCGGACGGCCGAACCTATCCCTGCGTCCAGTGCGCGCTCTATCTGGTGCAGAGCGACGAGGGGCCGCTGGCCGTGCTCCTCCGCGGGAGCGACAGCCGCGGTGCGCAACAGAACGTGTCGATCGAGATCATGGCGACCGACACCGATCATGCGGCGCGATCGCTGGCCGCAATTCGCGACGTCGCCAAGGAACGCAACGTCTTCCGCGGCCAGGTGCTGTCCTTCGGTTCCCAGATGTTCGGCCCGGACCACGCCCCCATCGTCTTCGAGCGCCGGGCATCCCTCGATCGCAGTGCCCTGATCCTGCCTGACGAGGTGCTCAGGGCCATCGAGCAACAGGTGATCGGGGTCGCGGCCCATCGCGACCGGCTCCTCGCCAGCGGCCAGCACCTCAAGCGCGGGCTGCTCCTCCACGGGGCGCCCGGTACGGGCAAGACGCACACGGTCCGTTACCTGATCAGCAAGCTGCCCGAGCTCACCGTGGTGATCCTCACCGGCGAGGCGCTGCACCTGGTGGGCGCTGCCTGTTCCATCGCCCGAACGCTCGCACCAGCCGTCATCGTCATCGAGGACGTCGACCTGATTGCCGAGCACCGGGGGATGCATCCCGGACAGCACCCCATGTTGTTCCAGCTGCTCAACGAGATGGACGGTCTGGCAGAGGATGTCGACGTCACCTTCATCCTGACCACCAACCGGGCGGACCTGCTCGAGCCGGCGCTGGCCGCCCGTCCGGGCCGGGTCGACCAGGCAGTGGCCTTCGAGCTGCCGGACGCCGGTGCGCGCCGTCGGCTGCTGGAGCTCTACCGCGGCGGACTGACCCTGGACCTGCGGGACAGTGACCTGGTGATCGAACGCACCGAGGGTGTCACGGCCTCGTTCCTCAAGGAGCTGCTGCGCAAGGCCGCCCTGATTGCGGCCGATCAGGACGCCGAGGGCACCGGAGCGCTCACCGTGACCAGCGAGCACCTGTCCGCCGCGTTGGACAGCCTCCTGGACGAACGCAACGAGCTGACGCGACTGCTGCTCGGCGCTCGACCGGAGTAACAACCTGGTTCTCGATCGCAGAAAACTTGAGCATTACCAGGAAGAGCGCACGCGGAGCGGACTTTCTGTCGGACGTCCCCGGTAGGTTCTGGGTATGGAGACAGAGCCGGACGCCGAGTGGGTCGACAGCCCGTGGTGGCTGGACGCTGTCGCCGAGTCCGACGTTGTCGAGTGCCCCGAACAATGGGCGACCATGAGGGATCTGGGCCCGATGAGCGTCCAGGAGACCTTGCTCGCGGCCGACGCCGTCGACCCCGGGCCGGAGGCGCTGCGGCTGCTGGTTTCCTTGCGCGGTCAGGTCGTTTCCGACGACGAAAAGCTGACCGCCGTGCAGCTGTGGCAGCGCCAGCTCGCCTGGGCCGCCGGCGCCGAGCAGTCAGCCGTGCTGGACCTGGTAGGACAGCAGCCGCACGGTGACCCGCATGCGGAGCTTCAAGACAGCTTCAAGCCGCTGGAGCTGGCGGCGGCGTTGAACACCACGGTGGACCAGGCCCGGGCAAAGATCGCGAATGCCCGCCTGATGGCCGGCCAGCTCGCCGCCACCGGAGCGATGCTGCGGTCCGGCGAGCTGGACCCCTACCGGGTGTGGCTGATGACGAAGACGCTCCTCACGCTTGCCCCTGAGGCGGCAGCGCAGGTCGAGGCAGAGATCCTCCCGGTCGCTGGGTCACTGACCGGGGCACAGCTCGGCAAGGCGCTCACCAAGGCGGCCCGCAAGGCTGACCCCGAGTGGGGCACCCGGATGTTCGCCAAGAGCCGCAAGTCCCGCCGGGTCGGCTTCGACTCCCGCGGCCAAGACGGTCTGGTCCTCTTGTACGCCTACCTGCCGCCGGTCGAGGCCGTGGCCGTGCAGCAGCACCTCGAGACCGCTGCCCGCCTGCCCAGCCCGGACCCGGACGACGAGCGCTGCCACGACGAGCGGATGGCCGACGCGTTGGTCGCGTCCGTCCTGGGCAGCCAGCCCGGCGACCCCACCACGCCGCTGTCTCCCAACGTCGAGATCAAGGTCCTCGCCCCGCTCCCGACGCTCCTGGGACTGCGCGAGGACACCGGCGAGCTGGCTGGATACGGAGAAATCCCGGCCGGGATGGCGCGCGAGCTCTCCGCAGACGCCAAGTGGAGACGTTGGGTCACCGATCCGGTCGACGGCCACCTGCTCGACTACGGCACCCGCCTTTACCGGCCGCCGAAACGACTGGCCAACTTGATCAGGGCCATGGATCACTACTGCCGGTTCCCCGGATCCGGCCGATCGGCGAAGGCCGCCGACCTCGACCATCCCATCCCGTTCGGAACACCGGGAGGGACGACGTCGGCGCGCAACCTTGGCGCCCTGTCCCGCTTCGTCCACCGTGCGAAGACCCATGGCGACTACCAGCTCCGCCGCGACCCCGACGGCACCTGCACCTGGACCACGCCACTGGGCCGGGTCTACAGGACCTTCCCGCACGACTACCGGCCCGACAGCGATCGCTAGCGCGCCGGGAGCTTGTGCTCGAGGTCGGCGAGCTGGGCGTCGAGCCACTTGCCGACGTCGTTGCGCCTGACGATGTCCGCGGCGGCGCGCAGCCGGTCGGCCCGGTCCTTGGCCGGCATGGTGAGCGCCTCGTACATCGCGTCGGCCTGCTGCTGGATGTCGAACGGATACAGCCGTACGGCGACCGAGCCGAGCTCCTGGTGCGCGCCGGTGTTCTCGGACAGGGCAAGCACGCCACTGCGCTGGTTGACCAGGACCGCCTCTTTGGCGACCAGGTTCATGCCGTCGGCGATGGCGTTCACGACGAGGACGTCGCAGATCTGGTAGGCCGCGACAGCGAGGGCGAAGTCGTCCTCCATCCGCAGCTGAATCGGCTCCCAGCCGTGGCCGCCGTGCCGCGCGTTGACCTCGGCGACGACGGCGCCGATGGCCGAGATGTACTGCTGGTACTGCGGAACGTCCTGCCGGCTCGGCTGCAGCATGGCGAAGAAGACCACCCGGTCCTTGAGCTCGGGGTGGTCGGTGAGCAAGGTGTCGAACGCCTTGAAGCCGCGGACGATGTTCTTGCTCGGGTCGGTCCGGTCCACCCGCAGGACGAGCTGGCGGTCGCCCTCGAGGAACCGCTCGGTCAGGACCTGGCGGTGCTCGGCCACCTGGTCCGAGGCGGCGAGCTCCTCGAGCGCCTCGGTCTGGATGCTGATCGGGTAGTGCCGCGCAGCCACCGTACGGCCACCGATCTCCACCGTGAGGTCGCCCCAGTTGACCGAGTAACCGAGCAGCTCCTGGACGCAGAGCAGGAAGTTGCGGGCGAACCGCTCGGTGTGGAACGCGACCACGTCGTTGCCGAGCAGCCCGTGCAGGATCGGGTCGCGCATGTCCGGCGGCAGGATGGTCCACTCGTTCGGCCCAGGCCAGGGGATGTGCACGAAGTGCGACATGGTGACGTCCGGACACCGTTCCCGTACGCGGGCCGCGACGAGATAGAAGTGGTAGTCGTGCAGCATCACCAGCGCCCGGCCGCCGCGGGCCTCGACCTCCCCGGCGACCGCGTCGGCGAAGGCCTCGTTGACCGCGACGTAGCCGTGGCTGAAGGCGTCGTGCTCCTGGCGGCCCAGGTCCGGCTCCGACGCCCTTCCGTAGAGCCCGTGCTGGACGAACCACAGCAGCGGGTTGGAGATCTGGCCGTAGAACTGCTCGTGCTGCTCGGGGTCGATCGCCAGCATCCGCAAGGTCGTCGTCTGCCTGCCCTGCTCGGCGTCCATCTCATCGACGAGGCCGGCATCGGGGAACAGGCTCACCTCGACGGCGGCCGAGCCCTTGTCGCCGTACTGCTCCACGACCTTGCGGTCCTCGTCGCTGCTCGCCGCACAGACCCAGACCGAGTTCTCGAGGCCGGCCGCGAGCCCCATCAGCGCACTCACCAGACCGCCGGCACCTCTGCTGGCCGTCCGCTGGTCGCCCTCCCGGTCGAAGGTCACGGGAGCCCGGTGCGAGAGCAGGATGACCGGTACGTCGGGTTTTGCGATGTCAGGCATGGCCGGAAGGCTACCCGTGGACCGCCTGCGGAAGCGCATCAGCGCACCGCGCGGCGACCTCGGCCGGTGCCCCTGAGGCTGCGGCGGGAGGATCCGCCGACCAGCTCCTGCGCCAGGGCCGCGATCGCCTTGCGCGCCGCGGACCCGGCGGCGGCCTCGGTCAGGCTGCGGCCGCCGGCGACGGCAGTGTCCAGCGCCTGCCGGTCGTACGGGACCGCGTGGACCCGGGTGACGCCCAGGTAGCGGCTCAGCGCGGCGGTGATCTCGGCGACCGGGTCCCCCGGCACCACGCGCTGACGCACCTTGTTGACGACGACCACCGGCTCGACGCCGCCCACCAGCTCGCGCAGGTCGCCGTAGCCGCGGACGAAGCGCTGCAGGCCTATGGGGTCGGCCGCAGCGACGGCCACGACGATGTCGGCCTGCTCGAGCACCGCGAGGGTGGCGCCGTTGCGGCGCGGGGCGGTGGTGTCGTAGGACAGCTCCTCGTCCTGCTCCAGGCAGAAGCCGATGTCGACCACGACCACGGCGGCGAGGGTGCGGGCGAGGGCGAGCACGACCTCGATCGCCCCTGCCCGCAGCTCCGGCCACCGGTCGGCACGGGTGATGCCGGTGAGGATCCGCAGCGACGGGCTGATCGACCGGCACAGACCAGCCAGCGCGGGGACGTCGAGGCTGCCGTTGTTGGCCATCCGGGCGGCGGCGGCGAGGCCAGGTGCCTCCTCGAGCACGCCGAGCAGCTGGGCGACGACTCCGCCGTAGACATCGGCGTCGATGAGCAGGGTCGGCTGGCCCGCGGCGGACAGCTCGCTGGCAAGGTTGACCGCGAGGGTTGTCCGCCCCGGCGCCCCGGTCGGACCCCACACCGCGATGACCCGGCCGGAGCCGGGTGCCAGCTCGGGGGCAGCATGGACAACCGGGCGCGGCTCGAGCGGCAGCATCGCCAGCGGGTCGGCCAGCGACGGCGGCACGGACGGGGCACCGTCGAGCAGGGCGACGGCCTCGGCAGCAGCGGCGGCGATGACCTCGGGCGCCGCATCGGCCGGCAGCACGAATCGGACGCCGAGCTGACGCAGCCGGCGGTCGGCGTCCTCATCGCCCGGCGGGACCAGCCCGACCACGGCGACGTGCCCGGAAGCCAGCCGGGCCAGGGCATCCCGGTCGAGTCGGCGCAGGTCCGCTGAGAGCAAGGCGGCCCTGGCGGTGCCGGTCGCCGCCGTCGCCAGCAGGTCGGCGAGGTCGACGCAACGGCGGACGACGGTGATGTTGTGCTCGGAGCGCTCGAAGGCCGAGATCAGGCCGGCCTCCCAGCGCGCGTCGACGACCGCTGTGATGACCGGCAGCCTCATCGGGTGCCCGAGGGTGCGGCCGCCAGCGACGTCGGGACCCGGACCAGATCGACCTGCGCGCTCTCGACCGCGCCGACCAGGGTCGCGACCTGGTCGTCCTGCACGAGCAGGGTGACCGACCCGCTGGCCTGCCCGGAGCCGCCGAACACGTCCTTGCTCCGACTCGGTACGGAGCCCACGGTGACACCGGCGAGGATCCGTACCGGCGCTGTCGGGGTCGTGCCGTCGGACTTGGTCGGGGTGGCGTAGACGTCGACCACCTCGGAGGCCCGCAGGTCGGCCGGCCAATGGTCCTGGCGCACCGGCACCGTGACCTCGCGTCTGGCCAGCGATGTGCCCACAGCCTGGGCAGGATCGACAAAAGCCTTGCTGGGCAACAGCTCTCCGGCTCCGACCGGCCGGGTGAGGACGTAGCCGGCAGGTGCGGCGCCGGCCGCTGAGACGTAGTGCCCCCCGTCGGCCAGGCGCACATCGACCGCTCGCAGGTCGGACTTCTGCAGCCTCGACCCTGCCGGCAGGTCACGGCTCGCAGCCCAGACGGACGTGGTGGCACCGGCGGAGGAGAACACCTTGGCGCCCACCACCACCGAGCCCAGCACCAGCAGGATCCCGATCACCATCCGCGCGTCGAACCAGCGCGGCAGTGCCAGCCGGCTCGCCGCCGGTGACAGCGGCGCAGCCACGTCGTACACCTGTTCCCCCGTTCGTTCGGAGCCGCCATGGTGACTCAGCCCGGCGAGACACGCCAGTGCCGTGTCCACAGGTCACCCGTTCGGCCCAGCGAGCTGTGGACAACCCGCTCACGCCATCGGACCTTGATGGCAGACTGCTGCCTGCGGCGCGGAACCCGTACGACAGCTGCCTGACGGAGGACGATGAAGACCATGGTTGCCAGTCCCGGTGGAGTTCCGAACGAGCGCCGCTTCCTGCTGCTCTCCGACGTCGCCGAGATCCTCAACATCTCCTCGTCCCAGGTCTACGCGCTCGTCCGCAACGGAGACCTGCAGGCGGTGAAGATCGGCGGCCGGGGCCAGTGGCGGGTCGAGGTGAGCAAGCTCGAGGACTACATCGCGCAGCTCTACAAGGACACCCGCCAGTTCGTCGACAGCCACCCGCTGACCCGTGAGGACGAGACACCCGAGCTGGACTGACCTACCAGGACCTGAGCAGGGCGACCGCGCCGAGCCGGATCGCCCGCGAGTCCCGGACTGCCCCCGCCCGTCGAGGCTCCCCCATCGGGTGTTCGGCGACCTCGAGGAAGTCCAGCCCGACCCGGTCGATCGTCCCGGTCAGGACACCTCCGTCACGCAGGACGACCGACAGCGCTGCCCGGTTGCGCGCGACCCCGCGCAGCGCGTGACGCAGGTCCAGCCTGCCGACGACGACACCCTCGCTGCCGGGTGAACGGGACCACGCGGTCAGGCCGCGCACGGACGTCACCGCATCCCCCGGCACGAGCACCTCCGCGCCGGTCGGTTCCTCGACCAGCAGCCAGTCCACCCCGGCGGAGGTCAGCCGGCCGCGTACGGCACCTGCGCCCCATACGTCGACGGTCACCTCACCGCCCACCGCGCCGGCGAGCCGGTCGGTCAGGCACAGCCGGGCGGCCTCGCGGCGGGTGCGGTCGGCGACCTCCGCGGCCAGCTCCGCCGCCTGCGCGGCGTCGAACTGAGCCTCCAGATCGGCGAACAGCTCCTGCCACCGCATCGGGCAAGAGTACGGGGCCGCGACAGCCCGAGACCACCGGTGGGGCATCCGTGGACGAACCGGCCCACCGCCGGTTGACGCATGGAATCGCAGCCTGTAGAAAGCAAACACACGTAAACGAATGGATCGGAGAGCAACCGATGGCATCAGCCGGGACCCGAGGCGCCGCCCTGGTGGTCGGCTGTGCCGTGTCTTCCGGGCTGCTGTCCTGGCTCGCCTGCCCTGCCGGCGGCACGGCGGAGCTGCTGTCCAGGTCGCCGGAGCAGTCGTTGCCGCTGCTGCTCTGCCTGATGATGTCGGTGGTCACGGCCTGGGTCGCCGTCCTGATGGCGATCGGCGCGGCCGCCAGGCTGCCCGGATCGACCGGCCGGCTGGCCGGGTCCGCGTTCCGGCACCTGGCGCCGGCCGTTCTGCGGCGCGGCGTCGAGGTGCTGCTCGGTGCCACGACGCTGCTGGCGGTGACCTCGGGAGCGGCGCAGGCAGCGCCTGCCACCCCACGGCCGGCAGCGGCGGCCGGCCACCTCGTCGTCGGGCTCGACCGGCCGGCGGCACCGGCAACGGCCGTCCCTGCTCCCGTGCTGGACCTCGACCGGCCGGCGGCGGACCCAGCCCGCGGGATCGGCCTGGTCACCGCCGTACCGAGCAGATCGGCTGTCCACCAGGCCATCTCGCCGGCTGTGACGGTCCGGCCAGGGGACTCCTTGTGGCGGATCGCCGAACGGTCCCTGCCACCGGGCGCCGGTCAGGACGCCATCGAACGCGCCTGGCACAGCTGGTACCGCGTCAATCGCGGCGTCATCGGCAGCAACCCGGACCTGTTGCTGCCGGGGCAACAACTGGTCCCCCCGACGTCCTGATCCGTCCACCGACATCCTCGAGGAGAACGACGATGCCCAGCCCCGCCAGGAACAGCACCCCGTACGGCAGCGGCGCCCAGATCACCCTGCACGGCAGCAGGACGTTCGAGCCGCCCTACGACGACGAGGCGGCGGGCTCCGCAGGACTTGACCGCACCAGTGGGTCGCTCGCTCTTGCCCTGCCGCTCAGCAGCATCGAGACCCCGGCTCCAGCCCTGCGCCTGCTCCCCGGCGGGCGTACCGGGGCCGAGCCGGAGCCGGTCGCGGAGGAGCCGGCACCGGACCACGAGCCGGCCGCTGCCGCCCGCACCCCTCGGCGGGAGCTGCCGTCACCCAAGCTCTTCGGTGGCCGCCTGGTGCAGGCCCTGGCCGAGGCGGCCGCTGGCGAACGACCGCTCATGCAGCTCTCGCCGTACCTGTCCCGAGCGGTCTACCACCGACTGGAGCGGCACTTCGCGAGCACCGTGCGCGGCACCGGGGGCACCGGGCCGGACAACCGGGCCAACGTCAGGTCGGTGCACGTCTGCGAACCGAGCGACGGCGTGGCCGAGGTCGCGGCCGTGGTGCGTCGGGGTGGCCGGATGGCCGCGATCGCCCTGCGGCTCGAGGGAGTCGACGGCCGCTGGCAGTGCACCGCCCTGCAGATCGGCTGACCGGCTCGGCTGCACCTCATGACGAATCGCGGCCGAGCTGGTCAGGCCCGTGCTCTAGCTAGACGGCGTTGTTGTTGCGCGGGTCGCCGTGGCAGCGCTTGTACTTGCGGCCGGAGCCACAGGGGCAGGGCCCGTTGCGGCTCGGGTCCGCGCCCACCGCCTGGCCCGGGTTGTTGCCCTTGTCGCCGGCGGCCAGCGACGACATCGGGCCGGCGCCGGTCGAGCGCGCCACGCCACCGTCGCCGTCCATGGTCGGCGCCGAGTAGGACAGGTTGATCGCCCGGCGGGCAGAGGACAGCTCCTTGGGCAGCACGTCGGCCACCGTACGAAGCGGTCGTCGCGAGCCGGCCGTGCCGGCAGCGGGCGCCTCTTGGTCGATCGCCTCAACGGTCATCGGTGCCTCGGAGGCGACCGGTGACGGCTCGACTCCCTCGGCCTCGACCTCCTCCGGCATGAGCGGCCGCAGCTCGCCCTGGGTGATCTCGATCTGGCCGTCCGGGCCGACCTCGTCGGCGCCCGTCGGTGCCTCCGGGTCGAACGCGTTGACCTCGACCTCGAGGTTGAACAGGAAGCCGACCGACTCCTCCTTGATCGCCTCGAGCATCACCTGGAACATCGTGAAGGCCTCGCGCTGGTACTCGACCAGCGGGTCCCGCTGTCCCATCGCGCGCAGGCCGATGCCCTCCTGCATGTAGTCCATCTCGTAGAGGTGCTCACGCCACTTGCGGTCGAGCACCGACAGCAGCACACGGCGCTCGAGCTCGCGCATGACCTCGGAGCCGAGCGACTCCTCGCGGGCGGCGTAGGCGACTGCGGCGTTCTCGGTCAGCGTCTCGACCAGCAGGTCCCGGTCGAGGTCGTGCCGGTCCGCCGCCACGTCCTCGACCGACAAGGTGATCGGGTAGAGCGTCTTGAGCGCGGTCCACAGCTGCTCGAGGTCCCAGTCCTCGGGGTAGCCGTCAGCTGTCGCGGCGTCGACGTAGCCGGTCACGGCGTCGGTGACCATGTTGGCGATCTGCACGTGCAGGTCGTCGCCGTGCAGGATCTGCCGGCGCTCGTCGTAGATGACGGTGCGCTGCTTGTTGAGCACCTCGTCGTACTTCAGCACGTTCTTGCGGATCTCGAAGTTCTGCTGCTCGATCTGGGTCTGCGCCGACCGGATCGCCCGGCTGACCATCTTGGACT
>JAWWOM010000183.1:0-3193 GCA_033851655.1 Frankiales bacterium | reverse complement strand
ACGATGTAGTCGGCCTCGGGCCGCTCGGCGGCCTGCTGCGCCAGCTTGAACGAGTCGCCGGTGACGTCGGCGAACTGGATGACCTCGTCGCGCTGGTAGTGGTGGCCGAGGATGAAGACCCGCGAGCCCAGCTTGTCCTTGGCGGCGCGGGCCCTGGCGACCAAAGTGGGGTCGCTGACCGCCGGCAGCTCACCGGGACAGTCGGTGCCGCGCTCACTGAGCGGGTCGGACTGCCGCCCCAGCATGAGCAGCAGCGCGGGGCTGGCCTCGATGCCGGCCGGCAGGTTGAGGTCGGTGGTCGTCACGGATGTGCCTCTCCACGAGCGAGTCTGCAGCCTTGCACGGCAACGCCACGCGGGGCACCGGCAATTCCGTACGGCAGGATGGCCTGCATGCGCGTGCTCATCGCCCCGGACTCGTTCGGCTCCACCCTCACCGCCGTCGAGGCCGCCGAAGCCATCCGTGACGGCTGGCTGAGCGTCGCGCCGGAGGACGACCTGGTGCTGGCGCCGCTGTCCGACGGCGGCCCGGGCTTCGTGGACGTACTCGCCGCAGCGCTGGGCGGAGAGCCGGTGACCCTCACCGTCGAGGGCCCGCTGACCCGGCCGGTGCAGGCGACCTATCTGCGGGTGGGGGACGCCGCCTACGTGGAGTCGGCGCAGGCCTGTGGCCTGCACCTGCTCGCGCCGGCCGAACGCGACCCGCTGCGCACCACCACCTACGGCGTCGGACAGCTGATCGCGCACGCCCTCGACAACGACGCCGTCCGGGTCGTGGTCGGCCTCGGCGGTTCGGCGACCAACGACGGCGGTGCGGGGATGCTGGCGGCGCTCGGTGTCGCAAGGACGGACCGGCACGGCGGACCGGTGCCGCCGGGGGGAGCCGCGCTGATCGACGTCGACCACCTCGACCCGGCGCGGCTGCATCCGCGGCTGGCGGAGGGCGAGCTCGTGGCGGCTACGGACGTGATCAACCCGTTGCTCGGGTTCAGCGGGGCCAGCGCCGTCTACGGCCCACAGAAGGGCGCGACCCGGGAGGACACCCAGCGGCTGGACATCGCCCTCACCCACTGGGCCGACCTCCTGGTACGTGACCTGCCGGGTGGCGTCGACGTGCGCAAGCTGCCCGGCTCCGGCGCCGCCGGCGGGATGGGTGCGGCGCTGCTGGCGCTGGGTGCGACCAGGGTCTCCGGCATCGGTCTCGTACAGGACGCGGTCGGTCTGGCCGAGCAGGTCGCGTCCGTCGACCTCGTGGTCACCGGTGAGGGGATGTACGACTGGCAGTCCCGCGACGGCAAGGTGATCTCCGGCGTGACCGCCCTGTCGATCGAGAACGGGCTCCCGTGCGTCCTGATCGCCGGCCAGGTCGTGGTGGGCCGGCGGCAGACGTCGTCCTCCGGGCTGGACGCGACCTACTCACTGACCGACGCCGCCGGCTCGATCCAGGAGGCGATGGACCACGCGGCGCACTGGGCACGAGCTGTCGGCGCAACCGTCGCTCGCGGCTGGTCTGTGAGACGATAGGGAAGCCAGGAAGTTGCAGAAATAGACTCGGCCCCGGCCGGGTTGACCCCAGCCGACGACCGAACGCCTCACATAGCGGGAGCAGCCGACATGACCCTTCAGGACCAGACCGCGACGCAGGAGACCACCGCCGGCAGCGTTGTCCTCAGTGACGTCGCCGCCGCCAAGGTCAAGAGTCTGCTCGAGCAGGAGGGCCGGACCGATCTCGCACTGCGGGTCGCCGTCCAGCCGGGCGGCTGCTCCGGCCTGCGCTACCAGCTGTTCTTCGACGACCGCTCGCTCGACGGCGACGTCGTCACTGACTTCGGCGGGGTCAACGTCGTCGTCGACCGGATGAGCAACCCTTACCTGATCGGCGCCTCGGTCGACTTCGTCGACACGATCGAGAAGCAGGGTTTCACCATCGACAACCCCAACGCCACGGGCGGCTGCGCCTGCGGCGAGTCGTTCAGCTAGCTCGCCGAGCCAGAGACTGCCGCGGTTCCCGTACGGGGACTGCGGCAGTCTGCGTTTCCAGCCACCTGGCCCGGTTGCGCCGATAGCGGCGCTATCGCCGATGTGGGGGCCCGGTTGCGCCGATAGCGGCGCTGTCGCCGGTGTGGGGGCCCGGTTGCGCCGATAGCGGCGCTATCGGCCCAGCTGCAGCCGGCCGCCGCCGTCCGACGAGTAGCATCGGCGGGTCGGCGATGCGAGATCGCCCCACCAGCAGGAGCACGCGTGCGCGTCGTCGTGACCGGGTCTTTCGCCACCGACCATCTGATGACCTTCCCCGGAAAGTTCGCTGACCAGCTGCTGCCGGACCAGCTGCACAGGGTGTCGCTGTCCTTCCTGGTCGACCACCTCGACATCCGCCGCGGCGGCGTTGCCGCCAACATCGCCTACAGCATGGCGGTCCTCGGCGAGACCCCGGTGCTGGTCGCCGCCGCGGGCATGGACTGCGGTGACTACCGCGGCTGGCTCGACGTCCACGGCGTCGACACGGCCTCCCTGCACGTGTCCACCACGGCCCACACCGCCCGGTTCCTGTGCACCACGGACCTGGACAACAACCAGATCGCGTCGTTCTACCCAGGCGCGATGTCCGAGGCCAGCCAGATCGCGCTGCCCCCCGTCATCGACCGGCTCGGTGAGGCCGTCGACGACGTGCTGGTCCTGGTCAGCCCCAACGACCCCGACGCGATGCTGCGGCACACCCGGGAGGCGCGTGAGCTCGGTATCGCGTTCGCCGCCGACCCGTCCCAGCAGCTCGCCCGGATGGAGGGCCCGGCGGTCCGCGAGCTGATCGAGGGTGCGCGGTTCCTGTTCACCAACGACTACGAGTGGGGCCTGGTCACCAGCAAGACCGGCTGGTCGCACGAGGACATCCTCGGCCGGGTCGGTGCCTGGGTGGTCACCCACGGTGCCAAGGGCAGCGTCATCCACCGGGCCGGCCAGGAGGACGTGGCGATCCCGGTCGCCCAGGAGATGCGGATCGCCGACCCGACCGGTGTCGGTGACGCCTTCCGGGCCGGCTTCCTCACCGGCACCGCGTGGGGCCTCGACCTCGAGCGCTCCGCCCAGGTCGGCTCGCTGATGGCGACCTACGTCCTGGAGACGGTCGGCACCCAGGAGTACGAGTTCGAGCGCGAGGAGTTCGTCAAGCGGTTCGCCGACTCCTACGGCGACGACGC
>JAWWOM010000324.1:0-2933 GCA_033851655.1 Frankiales bacterium | reverse complement strand
CGACGAAGCCGAACGGCTGGCCAGCCTCCATGCTCTGGAAGTCGGGTCCGAGCGTGAGCCGGTGTTCGACTGGCTCGCCGGGTTGACCGCCAGCCAGCTCCGGGTGCCCGTGGCGATCATCAGCCTGCTCGACGAGCACCATCTGTTCTTCAAGGCCGTGATCGGGCTCGAGGGTACGGGAGCGCCACGGGCCGGCTCGATCGCCGAGTGGGTCGTCTCCCGCGGCGGATTCTACGAGGTGCCGGACGCCTCGGCTGACCGGCGCTTCGCCGGCGCCATGGCCGCCGCCGGTCTGGTGTCCTACGCCGGGACGCCGATCTTCAGCGCCGACGGCCAGCCGGTCGGCAGCCTGAGCGTCATGGACACGAAGCCGCGGTCGCTCAGTCCCGACGAGCGGCACCGTCTCGAGCAGATGGCCGAGCTCGTCACCGGCCAGCTGCACCTGCGCCAGGCACGTGCCGAGAAGTCACTCCCGGTGGAGGACCCCAGCGCGGAGCTCCGGCGGGCGATGATGACGGGCGCGGTGCTCCCGTACTACCAGCCGATCGTGTCGATGATCGACGGCACGACCGTCGGTTGCGAGGCCCTCGCCCGTTGGCGGCACCCGACGCAGGGACTGCTCAGCCCGGCCGCGTTCCTCGAGATCGCCGAGCGCGACAACCTGATCGTCGACCTCGACTTCAGAATCCTCGACCGCTCGTGCCGGCAGATCACCCAGTGGTGGGAGGACCCGCTGCTCCGCGCCCGGCCCACCCTGTCGATCAACGTGAGCGGGCGGCATCTGGCCAGCCCTGACCTGGTCGACGACATCCAGGCCGTGCTCGAGGGCCACGGACTGCCCGGCGACGCGCTGACGATCGAGGTCAGCGAGTCGATCCTCAGCGGCGCTGCCGACTCCGCCACCACCGCCCTGAACCGGCTCCGCGACCTCGGTGTCTCACTGACCCTGGACGACTTCGGCGCTGGTCATGGCTCGCCGACCTACCTGCAGACCTTTCCGGTCAACGGACTGAAGATCCGCCACGACGTCGTAGCCGGGCTCGGCGCGGGCGGCCCGAGCCAGACCCTGGTCGAGTCGATCCTGCAGCTGGCGCGGCGGCTGGAGCTTGAGGTCACCGCCGTCGGGGTCGAGACCCAGGCACAGGCGGCCATCCTCAATGATCTCGGCTGCCCGAAGGCACAGGGCTACCTGTACGCGCCTGCCCTGCCCGCCGAGGAGCTCCGGCTCCGGCTCCGCCACTGACGATGCGGCAGCGCTGATCGGCTAGTCGGCTGCTGCTTGATAGGTGGCCCGTGCGGCGTGCAGGTCGTCGATGTGGCTGTAGGCCCAGGCCCGCAGCACGTCGACCGCCTCACCGAGGCTGCGGCCGAGCGCCGTCAGCTCGTACTCGACGGTCACCGGCACGGTCGGGAAGACGGTGCGGGCCACCAGACCGTCCCGCTCCAGGGCACGCAACGTCTGGGTGAGCATCTTCTGGCTGATGCCCTCGATCTGCCGCCGGAGCTGGCTGAACCGCAGCGTCCCCTCGCGGAGGGCCAGCAGCACCAACCCGGTCCACCTCTCACCGAGCCGGTCGAACACCTCGCGTGAAGGACAGGTCAGCTTGAACACGTCGAGCTCGTCTGCCGGGTCGGTATCCATTAGGTACCTATACCACGAACAGGTGCCTTCTTGCGAGCAGTAACCAACGATCGTACGGTGACCTCACCAACGATCCAGGAGGCAGCATGAAGGCATTGATGGCAACGGGCGGTCCCGCGTACACGGTGGAGCTCACCGAGGTCGCCGAACCGGTGGCAGGTGCGGACGAGATCCTGGTGGAGGTCGACGCGTTCTCCGTCAACCGGGGCGAGGGATTCTCCCTGACGGGGGTCTACGGCGCACCGGCGGACCGGGGATGGGGACCGGGCCAGGACGTCGCCGGCCGCGTCGTCCGGGCCGCCGCGGACGGCTCCGGACCGACCGTCGGGCAGCGCGTGGTCGCTCACCCGGACGCGGGCGGTTGGGCTGAGCGGGTCGCGGTGCCGACCAGCCGGGTCGCCGTCCTGCCTGACGGTGTCAGCTCCGTCGCCGCCGCGGCCCTCCCCCTGGCCGGTCTCACCGCACTGCGCCTGGTGCGCACAGCCGAGACCAAGCCCGGTCAGCGGATCCTGCTCACCGGCGCCTCTGGTGGCGTCGGCCACTACACCGTGGAGCTTGCGGCTGCGGCCGGAGCGGAGGTCACCGCGGTGTCGTCGTCCGAGGAGCGCGGACGGCGGCTGGCCGAGCTGGGCGCCGCACACGTCGTCCAGGACGTCGCCGACGCACAGGGCACCTTCGATGTCGTGCTCGAGTCGGTGGGTGGCAAGACGTTCACCGTGGCGGCGTCCCGGCTGGCACCTGCCGGCACGGTGCTGTGGTTCGGGCAGGCCAGCCTCGAGCCGGTGACGCTGAGCTTCTTCGACCTCTTCGGCATCACCCCGGTCACGATCAAGCACTTCCCGCACTGGGTCTCCACCACGTCGGACGGCGAGGACCTGGCGACGCTGGTGCACCTGGTGGCCACGAACAAGCTGCACCCGGAGGTCGGACGTACGGCCGACTGGGCCGAGACCGCTACGGTTCTCGACGATCTCACCCGTCGGCGCATCCGCGGCAACGCCGTCCTCACCATTGCCTGAGTGCGGCAGTTGCGTGAGGCGGTGGGCAGAATCCGGAGCTTCGCTGCGCCGCTCGGATCCCGGAGCCCGAGGGTGCGTGAGCGTCAGGCGTTGGACGCGGTGGGGCGCGTCAGGCGTCTAACGCAGGGCGAACGTCGAGCAGTCGGGGCAGATGGCGTGGCGGCGGGCTGGCGTGGGCGAGCACCTCGTCATAGCGGGAAAGGCCGGCCAGCGCGGGCTTGAGCTCGGTGTAGCCGACGAAGTAGCTGGACAGCTGGCAGGACGACAGCAAG
>JAWWOM010000319.1:0-8810 GCA_033851655.1 Frankiales bacterium | reverse complement strand
ATCCTGTGCAGCAACGGACTGCTGCACGACGCGACGCTCGAACTGCTCAACGGGTGAGAGTCTCTTCGCGTCGGCTGCGGGCCGGCGCCCCGGTAGCCGCCATCCTGGCCGAGCAGTTCGCCGCCGTGCGCCGGGAGCTGTCCGTGCCGGCTGACTTCCCGGCCGCCGTACGGGCGGAGGCGATCGCGGCCACCACCGAACCGGCACTGTCCTACGACGACGCGACGGACCTTCCGTTCCTCACCATCGACCCGGCCGGCAGCGTCGACCTCGACCAGGCGATGCACCTTGCGCGGACGCCGCAGGGCTACCGGTTCGACTATGCGATCGCTGATGTCGGGGCATTCGTCCGGCCGGGTGGGGCGCTGGACGCCGAGTCGCACCACCGCGGCGAGACGCTCTACTCCCCCGACGACCGGACGCCGCTGTATCCCGCCGAGCTGTCCGAGGGCGCGGCAAGCCTGCTGCCCGACCAGGTCCGGCCCAGCGTCCTGTGGTCCTTCGAGCTCGACCGGCGCGGCGAGCCGGTGAGCACCCGGGTACGGCGGGCCCGCATCCGCAGCCGGCAGCGGCTGGACTACGTCGGTGTCCAGGCGGTGCTCGACGCTGATCGCGACGTCCCCGAGCAGCTCGCCCTGCTGCGTGAGCTCGGCCGGTTGCGACAGGAGCGGGAGCACGAGCGCGGCGGCGTCAGCCTCGACGTACCGGAGCAGGAGGTCACCGCCGATCCGTCCGGCGGCTGGCGGCTGGAGTTCCGGGCGACCCTGCCGTGCGAGGACTGGAATGCCCAGCTGTCCCTGCTCACCGGCATGGCGGCGGCCAGGCTGATGCTGGACGGGCGCATCGGGTTGCTGCGCACGCTGCCGCCGCCGTGGCCCTCGGCCCTGGTGACCCTCCGCCGCTCGGCCCTGGCGCTGGGGGTGCCGTGGCCGGAGGGCCAGGGCTACGCCGACTTCGTCCGTACCCTCGACGGGACCAAGCCGCCACATGCCGCGATCCTCGCCCTGGCAACGGTTCTGCTGCGCGGGGCCGGCTACGTCGCATTCGACGGCGAGCCGCCGGAGCAGCCGCTGCACAGTGCCGTCGCCGCGCCCTACGCACACGCCACGGCGCCCCTGCGCCGGCTCGGCGACCGCTACGTCAGCGAGGTCTGCCTGGCCCTCTCGGCCGGGACACCGGTGCCGGAGTGGGCCCGGTCCCAGCTGCCGTCGCTGCCTGCTGTGATGGCCACCGCCGACCGGCGAAGCCACGAGCTCGAGCGGTCGATGATCGACCTTGCCGAGGCCGTCGCCTTGTCCGGCAGGGTCGGCGAGGTGTTCCGCGCCGTCGTGGTGGACGTCCGTGAGGCCAACGACGGCCATCCTGCGCGCGCCACCGTCCAGCTGCGCGAGCCGGCCGTACGGGCACGCTGCACCGGCAACCTGCCACTCGGCCAGGAGGTCGACGTCAAGCTCGTGGTCGCCGACCCGGTGGCCCATACCGTGGAGTTCATCCGTGGCTGACCCCCGTACGCAGGACAGCCGCATCTGCGTGCTCGGCGACTCGTTCGTGCACGGCGTCGGTGACCCGGCCGGGCACGGCTGGGTGGGTCGGGTCACCGAACGGCGGCGCCACGAGGGCTGGACCCTGACCTCGTACGAGCTCGGCATCCGCAGGGACACCGGCGCCGACCTCGTGCGGCGGCTGCCCGAGGTGTCGGCTCGGCTCAAGGACGGCGACCGCTACGGCCTCGTGATCAGCTTCGGCGCCAATGACACTGCTCTGGTCGACGGCGTGCCGCGGGCAACCGCCGACGAGTCGGTCGCTGCCCTGGACGCGCTGCTGCAGGCAGCTGAGATCGGGGACTGGGCCGCGCTCGTCATCGGGCCCCCGCCGATGCTGGATGACGACTGGAACCTGCGGCTGCGCAGGCTTTCCGGCCGGTTGGCCGACGAGTGCGACCTGCGGTCCGTGCGCTACGCCGACTCCATCGACCTGCTCCAGCGGGACCAGACCTGGGAGGCGGCGCTGCGGGCCGGCGACGGGGTGCACCCGGTGGCCGGCGGCTACGCGAGATGGGCCGGCCTGCTCGACCCGGCCTTCACCGCCTGGCTCAGTGCCCACTGGCCCTGACCCGGCTAGCGACGGACCAGGCGGGCGAACTTCGGCGAGTGCGCCTCGACCATCCGCTCGAGGGCCGGAGCGCCGAGAAGTGCTGCGGCATCGAAGAACCCGTACCCTCCGGCCGCCCCCGAAGGTGGGTTGCCGATGGCGACGATGCCGAGGATGGGGTCGCGGAGCTGCCAGGTCCAGATCCCCAGCGAGGTCCCCATCAGCTCGAGATAGGTCACGATGACGAAGGCGCCGACATAGACGGTGGCATTGCGGTTGTGCCTGCCCCACCAGAGGAAAAGGGCCAGGCAGCCGAACCAGAAGGCACCCAGACTGTCGAACCGCGAGGACACGAAGGCACCCCAGACCGCGTAGCCGCCGCCGGCCAGCAGGGTGCCGGCCACCAGCGGCGTCCGGTGCCGTTGCGCCCAGGCAGTGCGGCCAAAGGTCAACGCCCCCAGGTAGACCAGGCCGTGACCCGGCGGGACGAACCACGGCACGTTGTGCAGCCGGTAGACATAGACGCCCAGCAACCCGGCGAAGGTGTACTCGATGAGCGAGGCGAACGCGACCACGATGGCGACCTGCGCCTTGGTCCGCCCCGACTCGCCACGCAGCATCACCAGCAGCAGCAGCCACGTCCCGACCCCCAGCAGCCGTTGGGCGACGATGCCGCCGAGCGCGTGGTCGGTGAGCAGGATGACCGGGATCCAGGCCAGCAGCACGCCGAACCGGATCAGGTCTCTCACCGACGACGGCGCCGAGGGTACGGGACCCACGCCGTCGAGAGGCTCGGCGAGCGGACCCGCCCACTGCTCGGTCGCGGTCACGCTGTCTCGATCCACCGGCGTTCGGCGGCTGAGGAGCGCAGGGCCTCGCGGATGCGCTCGACCACGAACAGGTCGCGCAGGGTCGACGGCCACGGCCAGCCGTCGTAGGGCGCGGCCACACCTTCGCTGCGGATGACGGCCTCGGCGAGGCGGGATGCCGTGCTGCGCAGGCCATCGGTCCGGGTCGGCTCGGCCGGCAGCGTCGGCAGGTCGGCTGGCCCGTCGAGCGTGCCGTCGCCGGGACCGGCCTCGACCTCGACCCGGCCCTGGGGACAGGACAGTCGCATCAGTGGGGCGCCGGCCCCGTCATGGGCGACCAGGACGGTGGCACCGGACGCGGTCAGCAGCGCCCAGCGGACGGTGGCTCCGCCCGGCAGCTCGCGGGCGGGCAGCTCCTCGGGGCTGGCGCAGACCGCCACCACGTCGCCGCACCAGCGGGTGACCACGTCGAGCAGCTCGGCGGTCGGGGCCGCCCCCGTCGGCCAGCCGCGGACGGTGAGCTGAGCCGGTGGCCCCAGCCGGCCGCTGTCCAGCGCCCTGGCCACCGTCGCCACCGGTGCCCGCCACCGCTGCTGCATCGCGACGGCGTGCTCGGCGCCGGAGTCCTCGGCGGCCTCCAGCGCCCGGCGTACCGTGTCGGCACCCAGCTCGGCCGGCTCCGGCAGCAGCGTGTGCAGGCCGGCCTGCAGGGTGGCCACCAGGACCGGACCCATGCCGGCCGCCGGCAGCGACAGGCAACAGGCGTCGAGGCTCGGGTCGGAGAGCAGGTCGGGCAGGTCGAGGTAGTTGCGGGCCACCCCCGGGCTCTGGGCCGCCCAGAGCAACCCGTCGAACACGTCAGCGGCGAGGACCCCGGTGACCGACCAGCCGGCGTCGGTCAGCACGCCCAGCATCGGCAGGTCGGGCTGGTCGCTGACCAGCGCGATGGTCGGCCGTTCGGTACGGGGGAAGTCGGCAGCCCTGGACCGGCGCTGGGCGACCGCGTCGGCGTAGTCCTCGGCGTCGGGCACAGCACCTCCTCGGCGGCGAGTGGGACCTGCGCCGGCGCAGCCGGACTGCTGGTCGGTCGGCGGAACTCGGGAACCTCGGGCTCTATGGTGCCCGACAGAGGGGAACGGCGACCACGACGGTCCGCCCCTCGGCGCTCGGCCGTACCTCCACCGAGGTGCCCAGCCCCCGGACGATGTCCATCCGGTGGCCTGCGGTGTCCTCGTCGGGGGGTACGGGCATGCCCGCGGGCGCAGTGCCGGCCACGGCCAGCTCGAGCTGGTCAGCGCCGAGCGAGGCCCGCAGCGACACCAACGGCGCCCCGGCCGCGACGCACTCGGTCACCAGCTCGCTGATGACGACCATCGCCTCGTCGACGACCGAGTCGTCCACCGACCACTCGCGGCACCACTGGGCCAGCAGCTGTCGCGACAGCCACGGCGAGGCGGCAGAGGTGGGCAGCGTGACCGTACGCGCTCGTGTCTCGGCGAAGTCGGGCTCGAGACGGGGAGCTGGCATGACCGCCCCCTTGCATTGGCTGTGGACGCGCTGACGCCCGGCCAGGGTCCTGGCACTGTCGACCGTAGCGGCCGCACGGCCACCACGCAGCGAAACACGCCGATTGCCCAGGGACAGCAAGGTGCCCCGTACCGGAGTCCGGTACGGGGCACCTGTCGTTCGGCGACGCAGCCGGTCAGGTCACTCCGACGGGGTGTGACGGCGCGGCTGGTGGCGACGCGAACCGTCGACGCCGGCGCCGGTGGGACCGCCCCGGCGCTCGCTCGGGGCATTGCCACGCTCGGCACTGCCGGCGCCGGTGCGCTCAGCGGACGCGGGACGTCCCTGGTAGCCGCTGTGCCGACCGGCCGGGCGACCGGCGTCGGGCGAGCGGCGCGGGCCGTCCGAGGGGCGGCGCGGTGAGGAGGGGTGCCGTACCGGCACGGGGGCCGGGGCAGTGCCGCTCTCGGCGATCCGGCGGACCTCGTCGTGGCCCGGGAACACCGTGGTCGACGTCGCCGTGACGCCGGCGCCGTCGTGCAGCCGCTTGACCTCGCGGAGCTGCTCGGCACCGGCCAGCATCAGGACCGTGCCGGTGTTGCCGGCACGGGCGGTGCGGCCGGAACGGTGCAGGTAGTCCTTGTGGTCGGCCGGCGGGTCGAAGTGGATGACCAGGTCGACATCGTCGACGTGGATGCCACGGGCTGCGACATCGGTGGCGACGAGCACGCGCGGGGTGCCGGCGGTGAAGCCGTCGAGCGCGCGCTGGCGGGCGTTCTGCTTGAGGTCGCCGTGAATCGCCGCCGCGTCGACACCTGCCCGCTCGAGCTGCTTGGCCAGCCGGTCGGCGCCGTGCTTGGTACGGACGAACAGCAGCGTCCGGCCCGGGCGGGCGACGATCTCAGCCGTGACGGCCAGCTTGTCGTCGGCGCGGACGGTGAAGACCTGGTGGTCCATCGCGTCCACGGAGGTCTGCACCTGCTTGACGGCGTGCAGCGCCGGGTTGTTGAGGTAGCGGACGACCAGCTTCTCGACGGCACCGTCGAGCGTGGCGGAGAACAGCATGCGCTGCTCGCCCTCCGGGGTGAGGTCGAGGATCTGGGTGACCGCCGGCATGAAGCCGAGGTCCGCCATGTGGTCGGCCTCGTCGAGGATCGTGATGGCGATCCGGTCCAGGCGGCAGGAGCGCCGCTCGATGAGGTCGATCAAGCGGCCCGGCGTGGCGATGACGATGTCGACGCCGCGCTCGAGGGCCTCGATCTGGCGACGGATGGGGGCACCGCCGTAGACGGAGGTGACCCGCAGGCCCAGCGACTTGGCCAGCGGGTAGAGCGCGTCGGACACCTGCTTGGCGAGCTCGCGGGTCGGCACCAGGACCAGGCCGCGCGGCCGGCCGGGCAGCCGCTCGCCGTCGGCGAGGCGGGCCAGCATCGGCAGCCCGAAACCGAGCGTCTTGCCCGATCCGGTCTGGGCGCGGCCGAGCACGTCGCGCCCGGCGAGGGCGTCCGGCAGGGTACGGGTCTGGATGGCGAACGGGGACTCGATGCCGCCGCGGGCGAGCTCACGTACCAGTGCGGCCGGCAGGCCCAGGTCGGCGAAGGTCTTGCCCTCGGCGGCCGGTGCCACGTCTGCTGCGGCGAGCAGGGCGAGCTCGAGCTCGCTGACGCGCGGCGCCGGAGCCGGCCGGGACTGGGCCGAGCGGTTGCCGCTCGGGCGACCTCCGCTGGGGCGGCCGCCGGAACGACGACCGGCGGGGGAACCGCTGTTGGAATGGGCGGGACGGGGACGGTGGGTGGTGCTGGGCATGCTTCAACTGCTCCGATACATCGTCGGCCGCAGACCTGCTCGGCGACGTGCACGGCCAAGGCGGGGGCGTGAGCTCACCGGGGCCGATGCAAGCATCAGCATCCGGAAGCCAGCCGAAGAAACAGCCCGCCGACGGGACGAAGCAATCACAGAGGCGACCACGCGGACCACTCGCCCGCGGGAGGGAGACGGCGGAGAAGCCGTCACTGTGGGTAAGTCTAGCATCCGTCGATCGGGAGGGTTGACTGGTCGCCGCCGGGGCATTTTCGCGCCATGGCCGACCACACCAGGACCGTGACGCTGGAGACCGACGCTGATACCGCGTACAAGTGGCTCTCCGACATGGACAACCTGCCGAAGTACCTCGACCTGGTGACCCCCGCTCAGCCCGGTCGTGACGGCGGCGAGGCCTGGCTCCGTACGGATGACCCGGCCCGTCGGCTCGAGTGGGGCAGCGCAGACGACGCCACGGACCCGCTCGGCTGGCTCAAGGTCTCCGCGATCGAGGGCGGGAGCGCGGTCACGCTGGGTGTGCACCTGCCGCACTCGGCCGCTGATGAGGCCGGCGAGCGCATCGACGCCGCGTTGGAGAATGTGCGCAGAGAGCTCGACCGGACCTGACTGCCCGTCGGTTACCCGTGGCCGCTCGGCCTGCTCTAAGGTCGACCGATGTACTGGGAGCCGACGTTCTACAGCACGCTCTACACGGGCGTGGGCTTCTGGGCCGCCAACTGGGCGCTCTACACCCTCGGGATCTTCGATCTCTCCGGCAACGGCTGGAGACGCCACCTGCGCAGCCTGCGCAAGCTACGGGCGCCGTTCCGCGAGGCGGCCATCATCCTCGGGCTCTACTCGTTGTGGGGCCTGATCGGCGCCTACAACATCGCGAACTACCACGGCGCCATCCAGCGGGGCGTCGACATCTGGAAGATCGAGCGCTGGCTCCACCTGCCGGACGAGGCCTGGCTGCAGGGGCCGGCCCTGCACCACCCGCTGTTCGGCAAGGCCCTGAACCAGTACTACATCTACGGCCACGTCAACGCGATCATCATCGTGCTGGTCTGGCTGTGGTTCCGGCACCGCGCCGATTACGCCCGCGGCCGGGCCGTCCTCATCCTGTTCACGCTGGCGTCGGTGCTCGTCCAGTGGATCCCGGTCGCACCGCCGCGCTTCCTGCACTACGGGGTGGTGGACCTCGGCCGGCTCTACAACCAGACGCTCTACGCCTCGATCCACAGCGGCTCCGCCGACCAGCTCGCCGCGATGCCGTCGGTGCACGAGGGCTGGTCGATCCTGGTGGCGGTGGTCGTGTTCATGTCCACCAGGAGCCGGTGGCGCTACGTGGTCTGGCTGCATCCGATCCTGATGATGTACGTCGTCGTGATGACCGGGAACCACTACTGGGCGGACGGCATCGTCGCCGGGGTCATGCTGGCGCTCGTCGTCGGCGTCCTGCGGCTGTGGGACGCCGCCATGGCCCGGCTGCTGGTGCACCCGGAGGCGGCGGTCCCCGCCCAGGCGAAGGAGCCGCTGCCGGCCCCGATGTACGGGATGATGCGGGAGTCCCGCGACGTTGACACTGCCACCGGTTGACCGCATCACCCGTACGAAGGAGCAATGCCCGTGCTCGAGCCCCGCGACCTCTACGAGACGACCGACCTGGCCACCGTGCCCGGCGAGCCGGTCCTCGTGGTCGCGCTTACCGGCTTCGTCGACGCCGGAGGCGCGGCCCGGCTGGCCAGTGAGCACCTGCTCGAGACCTGCCGTCCCGAGCTGGCGGCCAGCTTCGACGTCGACCAGCTCCACGACTACCGGGCCCGCCGGCCGGCGATGCTCTTCGTCGAGGACCACTGGGAGTCCTACGACGCGCCCGCCCTCGAGCTGCACCGGCTGACCGACACCGTCGGCCACTCGTTCCTGCTGCTGCATGGCTCCGAGCCGGACGTGCAGTGGGAGCGGTTCGCTGCCGCCGTCGAGACGTTGGTCGAGGACCTGGGCGTGCGGCTGACCATCGGTCTCAACTCGATCCCGATGGCCGTGCCGCACACCCGGCCGACCGGCGTCACCGTCCATGCCAGCCGGGCCGAGCTGCTCCAGGGGTACGAGCCCTGGCTGCAGTCGGTCCAGGTGCCGGGCAGCGCAGCCCACCTGCTCGAGTTCCGTCTCGCGCAGGCCGGCAGGGCGTCGATGGGGTTCGCGACCCACGTGCCGCACTACCTGGCGCAGACCGACTACCCCAGCGCTGCCGAGCTGCTGCTGACCTCCGTCGCCTCGGCCGGTGGGCTGGTCGTCAACACCGAGGCCCTCCACTCGGCCGCCGAGCGGATCCGCGACGAGGTCGACCAGCAGATCGGCCCGACCGGCGAGGTGGCCGACGTCGTCCATGCCCTCGAGGCACAGTACGACGCCTACGTGCGCGGCCGGCAGGGCACCAACCTGATCGCCGGCAACGGGCCGCTGCCGACGGCGGACGAGCTGGCGGCCGAGCTCGAGCGGTTCCTCGCCGACCACAGCGAGTCCGGCGACCAGCGCGACCTCGGCGACCTGGGCTGACCTGACACTCAGCGGGCGGGCCGGCCCTCGATGAGGGCCAGCAGT
>JAWWOM010000249.1:0-13271 GCA_033851655.1 Frankiales bacterium | reverse complement strand
CCGAGCTGGACGAGCTGTCGGGGCCGGGCCGCAAGGAGATCACCCGGCGGATCGAGCTGGCCCGCGCCGAGGGCGACCTCAAGGAGAACGGCGGCTACCACGCCGCCCGCGAGGAGCAGGGCAAGGCAGAGGCCCGGATCCGCCAGCTGATCCAGATGCTGCGGCAGGCCAAGGTCGGCGAGGCTCCTGAGGCAGGCGTCGCCGGCCCCGGCATGGTCATCTCGCTGCGCTGGCCCGGCGACGACGAGATCGAGCGGGTGCTGATCGGCGCCCGTGAGCACGGCATCGAGGGGGTCGAGATCTACTCGGCCAACTCGCCGCTGGGCAAGGCCGTCACCGGCCGCAAGCCGGGCGAGACCGTGGTCTACGCGGCGCCCAACGGCCGTGAGATGCGGGTCGACCTGCTTGCCGTGGAGCCGTACAAGCGCTAGGTCGGAGGTCCGCCATGCACGACAGCCACCCACTGCCCGGCACGGACGTGCTGGCCGCGGGCCTGCGGGTCCATGTCGTGCGCCATGGCGCGAGCACCCACGACGGGCAACCCGGGCTGCCGCTGGTGCTGCTGCACGGGATGCCGACGTCGTCCTACCTGTGGCACGACGTGATGCGCGACCTCGAGCGCTCCCACCCGATGGTGGCCCCGGACCTGCTCGGCTTCGGCCGCTCCGAGCGGCCGGCCAGGCGCGAACGCTATGCCCTGGAGGCGCAGGCCCGGCTGATGCTGCAGGTTCTCGACGAGCTCGGCCTGCAGCGTGCCGTCCTGGTCGGGCACGACCTCGGCGGCGCGGTCGCCGTCCACATGACGGAGCTGGCGCCGGAGCTGGTCGCCGGTCTCGTGCTCTGCCACAGCCCGCTGCACCCCGGGACCTGGCCCAGCCCGCCGGTGCTGCCGCTCATGGTGCCGGGGCTGCGGCACGCCTACGTGCGGGTCCTCCAGCAGTTCCCCCAGCTGGCCGGCCGGTTGATCGCGCGGGCGATGCGCGCCGAGTGCGAGCCGGCGGAGCTCCGGCACTACGTCAACCCGCTGCTCGGCTCCGAGGGAGGCCGCGGCCTGCTGGACTTCGTCAACGCGATCGATCTCGAGACAGCAGCGCTGGCCTGGGCCGAGGTCCGCACCATCGCCCCGCCGACCCTGGTCCTCTGGGGCGCGGACAACCACCTGCTCTCGGCGGCGTACGGGCGCCGGCTGGCGCTGGACGTGCCCGGTGCCGCCTGGGTGCCGATCAGCGGCGGCGGCCAGCTGCTGCCGCAGGACCGGCCGGAGCGGGTGGCCGAGGAGATCGCGGCCTTCGCCGCCGAGCTGGCGCCGGCCGTGGTCGACCTGGCAACCGACGTCAAAGCCTGACCGGATCGCCGGACCAGTAACGGTCCCCGCGGTGCACCAGTGCAGCGGCGCCGACCAACCCGGCCCGGCGACCGAGCCCCGACGGGAGGACCTCCACCCGTTTTCCGTACGGGACACAGAGGTGCCGCTGGACCGCGCGCCGCACCGGGCCGAAGAAGATCTCGCCGGACTCGGCCAGGCCTCCGCCGATGACCACGAGGTCGAGGTCGAGCAGTGCCGCGGTGGAGGAGATGGCGATGCCGACGGCGGTGCCGGCCAGGGCGAGTGCCGCGGAGGCGACCGGGTCTCCCGCCCGCGCCGAGGCAGCGAGCTCGGGGGCGCCGGCGACCGCACCGGCCACCCAGCCATGCTCCCGGGCCCAGCCGAGGACGGCGGCGGAGCGGGCGACCCCGTCCAGGCAGCCGATCCCGCCGCACGGGCAGACCGGGCCCACCGGGTCGACGACGAGGTGGCCGATGCCGCCCGCCTTGCCGGTACCGCCGTCCACCAGCCGGCCGGCCAGCACCAGCCCACCGTCGACGGTCGCGTCCAGCACCACGCCGAGCAGGTTGGCCGACCCGTTGCCGGCGCCGGCCCAGTGCTCGGCCGCGGCGAAGCACCTGGCGTCGGCGTGCAGCCGTACGGGGACACCGGGGTGCCGTTCCTGGAGCCGCTCACCCAGCGGGAAGTCGACCCAGTCAGGGACGGCCGGCGGGCTGACGACGCCGGCCGGCCACTCGAGCCAAGCGCCGCAGTCGACGCCGACGCCTCGCAGCGCCGGCGATCCGGCGTCCTCGACCACAGCCTGGGCCAGCGAGATCAGCGCTTGCCAGACCGCGTCGGCGCCACGGCCGAACGGCACCGCTGCCGTCCTGGCGCAGCTGAGCCGGCCGTCGGCGCCGACCATGCCGGCCGCCAGCCGCTGGCCGGCGACGTCGATCGCCAGCACCGTCACCGGGACCCGCCGAAGGCCAGGATCGCTGCCGAGAAGCCGTGCAGGTGGTTGCGGCCGGCCACCGGCCCGATCTCGCCGGTGGCGAAGAACCCCGCGACAGCTGTGGTCTCGAGCGACCGGCGGACCGCGTCGACGTCGTGGCCGGCGCTGGTGAACAGCCGGCTGCCGCGGCCGCTGCACGAGACGAGCAGCGCACCCTCGATGCTGTCCAGGCCGCACTCCTGATGGAAGGCCTTGAGCAGCTGGTCGAGGTCGTCGGCCGCTGTCTCGGCATCCCGCACCTGGAACCGAACGGTGCGCCCGACCGGGACGAGGTCGCCGACCAGCACCGCCTTGCGGTCGCGGTCGACGCCGAGCACGCTGCGGATCAGGAAGGCGCCCCGTTCGTGCTCGTCGGCGTACTCGTCCATCGCGACCCCGAACTGCAGACCGGCGCTGACCAGCGCCTGGTCCTTCGGGTCGAGCGCCGCCACGATCTGCTCGAGCCGTTCGAGCGCGTTGGTGCCGGCCAGCTCGAGGATCGCGTTGCCATCGGAGCGGGTGACCACCATGGTCGGGCCGATCGGCCGGCAGCCCTGGCTCACCAGTGCCCGTACGGCGATCGGGCCCTCGAGCACGACCCCGACCGCGCCACGATCGGCGACCCGGTCGTCGAGCAGAAGCCGGGTCGAGCCGGGCCCGCGGGGACCGGAGGCCATCCCGCCGACTATCGGGAGGTTGCCCAGCACCGCGTTGGCCTGCTCGACGAAGCCGTCGACCGGGAACGAGTACGGGTCGGCCAGCAGGATCGTCGCCACGTCGTCGAGCCGGGGCTCCGGCATCCCGACGACCGCCATGCCGTCGGGGTTGCGGATGACCTCGAGGTGGAATCCGCGAACCCTCGCCCCCGGCAGGGATGCGGCCCACACGCTGACGGCCCGCTCGGCCTCGACGCCTTGGCCGGCCCCGATCACCCCCGAGGCGCTGCAGCCGAGCACGGTCGCGCCCGGGCAGAGGACCCGTACCCGCTCGGCGACGTGCCCGGCGTCGTCCGGCTGGTCCCCGCCGATGAACACACAGACCAGGTCGGGGCGGGCTCCGGAGAGCTGGGCGACGGCCTGCGCGACCGCCACCTCTGCGGCACGGACGACGTCGGCGTGGCGCGCCAGACCGTCACCGAACCGCGCCACCGCCGCCCCCGTCGCCTCGGATGTCCCCGTGTCAGCGGGTCATGGCCGGCCCCGTCGGAGACGATTGTCCACCATCGACCGGAGCCGGGCGCGGACTTGGCAGGACCGGGTCCCGGGGTGGTGCCCGGCGCGCAACCTACGGTAACGTAACCTACGGAGACGTAACCCCGACGCAGGAGGCAACCGTGACCGCTCCCCACCTCGAGGACCGGCAGCTGCTGGTCGAGCTCGAACCGGTGGTCGCCCGCCAGCTCGACCGCCACCTCGGCGTGACCAAGGACTGGATGCCGCACGAGTACGTCCCGTGGAGCCTCGGCCGCGACTTCGACGGGGACCCGTACGACGTCAGCCAGTCCCGGCTCTCGGCGCCGGCCCGGGTGGCGATGGAGGTCAACCTGCTGACCGAGGACAACCTGCCGAGCTACCACCGCGAGATCGCCACGATGTTCGGCCGGGACGGGGCCTGGGGCACGTGGGTGCACCGCTGGACGGCCGAGGAGGGCCGGCACGCCTACGTCATGCGCGACTACCTGCTGGTCACCCGCGGCGTCGACCCGGCGGAGCTCGAGCGGGAGCGGATGGCGACGATGCAGGCCGGCTACGAGCCGATCGACGACCGCGACATGCTGCGCGGCGTCGCCTACGTGGCGATGCAGGAGCTGGCCACCCGGATCTCGCACCGCAACACCGGCAAGGCGACCGACGACCCGATCGCCGACCGGCTGCTCCAGCGGATCGCCGCCGACGAGAACCTGCACATGATCTTCTACCGCGACCTGGTCGGCGCCGCGCTCGAGCTGGCGCCCTCGCAGACCATCCCGGCCATCGTCGACGAGGTCGTCGGCTTCCAGATGCCCGGCTTCGGTATCACCGACTTCGGCCGCAAGGCCGCCATCATCGCCAAGGCCGGCATCTACGACCTGCGCATCCACCACGACGAGGTCGTCCAGCCGATGATGCGGCAGTGGAAGGTCTTCGAGCGCACCGACCTCGAGCCGGCTGCCGAGAAGGCACGCGACACGCTGGCCCAGTTCCTGATCGAGCTCGACGCCCAGGCCGGCCGCCAGGAGGAGATCCGGGCCCGCGCCAACGCCCGCCGGGAGGCCGCCCAGCAGTAGGGCGGCCGCAGGGTCAGGCGGACACCTTGCCGGTCCCCTGCCGGTCCCAGTGCCGGTCCTGGGCGATCCCGGACACGAACGACGCGGCGATGGCGGCTGCTGAGCCGCCGGTCACGATGCCCGGCTGGGTGGCCAGCCCGCCGAGCGCCCGGCGGACCAGCTGTGCGCCTTCGGTGGTGGCAGCGATCGTCTTGTAGTGCTTGAACGTCTCCTCGATGAAGTGCAGGACGTCGCCGTTGCCGAGCAGGGCGTCGACGCTCGCCTTGCCGCCCGGCAGGTAGACGGCGTCGTACATGACGGATGCCGCGGTGAGAATGCTTGCTGCCACGGCAATCTTTGCGCCACCGGCGGTGCTGACCGTGCCCTCGTGCGGCGCGATGACGTCACTGTGCAGACCGGCGCGGGACAGGTCCGTGCGCATCGTCGTCACGTCGGCACCGGAGACCCCGTCGGCCACGATGATGGCCACCCGGCGGGTCGCGGCGCTCTTCGGCGTGTGCTCCTGGCTCAGCGCCGGGGAGGTGCCGATCGCGGTGTTCGGGCTGCCGGCCGGTGCGGGCAGGCCGAGGGACGCGGCGACCTCGGTGACCAGCCGCTTGTCGATGTTGGCCAGCAGGCCCAGCATCCGGTTCTTGACCTCCACCTTCTTGACCTTGCCGAGCTCGAACTGCAGCGCCTGGATGATGTGCTGCTTCTCCGGCTCGGTCAAGCTCTGGAAGAACAGCGTGGCCTGGCTGAAGTGATCCCCGAAGCTGGCGCTGCGGGCCCGGATCTTGGTGCCGGAGACCGGCTCGGCGTAGGACACGAAGCCGCCTTCGGCAGCCGAGGACTCCGAGGTGTGGCCGCCGAGGGAGTTCGGCTCGTAGTTGACCCGGCCGGGCCGGTTCTCGTACCGCATGAACCCGTCCTGCTGGTAGTTGTTGACCACCGTCCGGGTCTGGTTGATCGGCAGCTGGGTCCAGTTCGGGCCGTTGAACCGGTTCAGCTGGGTGTCGAAGTAGGAGAAGTTCCGGCCCTGCAGCAGCGGGTCGTCGGAGAAGTCGATGCCCGGCACCACGTGCGAGGTGCAGAAGGCCACCTGCTCGGTCTCGGCGAAGAAGTTGTACGGGTTCCGGTTCAGCGTCATGGTGCCGATCCGCTGCACCGGGACGACCTCCTCCGGCCAGATCTTGGTCGCGTCGAGGATGTCGAACCTCACCTTGGCCACGTCGGACTCGGCCAGGAGCTGGACGCCGAGGTCCCACTGCGGGTAGGCGCCGGTGTCGATCGCGTCGGCGAGGTCACGGCGGTGGTAGTCCGGGTCGAAGCCGGCCAGCTTCTGCGCCTCGTTCCACACCAGGGAGTGCACGCCGAGCTTGGGCTTCCAGTGGAACTTCACGAACGTCGACCTGCCGGCCGCGGTGACCAGCCGGAAGGTGTGGATGCCGAAGCCCTCCATCATCCGGAAGCTCCGCGGGATGCCCCTGTCGGAGGTCACCCACATGATCATGTGCATGGCCTCGGGGGTGAGCGAGATGAAGTCGTAGAACGTGTCGTGGGCGGTCGAGGCCTGCGGGATCTCCCGGTCCGGCTCCGGCTTGAACGAGTGCACCAGGTCGGGGAACTTGATCGCGTCCTGGATGAAGAAGACCGGGATGTTGTTGCCCACCAGGTCCCACACGCCGTCCTTGGTGTAGAACTTCGTGGCGAAGCCGCGCGCATCACGGGCCGTGTCGGCAGAACCGCGCGACCCGTTGACGGTCGAGAACCGGACGAAGACCTCGGTCTCGGCGCCCACCTCGGTGAGCACCTTGGCACTGGTGTAGTTGGCCAGCGAGGTGTGCAGCCTGAACACCCCGTGCGCCCCGGCGCCGCGGGCGTGGACCACCCGCTCGGGGATGCGCTCGTGGTCGAAGTGCATCAGCTTCTCGCGGAAGTGGAAGTCCTCCAGCAGGGACGGCCCACGGGTGCCGGCCCGCAGCGTGTTCTGGTCGTCGGAGACCCGTACCCCGAGGTTGGTCGTGAGCCGGTCACCACCGTTCACCAACGTGGAGGGCGGCACCACGGGCGGGGCGGCAGGCTGCGTCGCGGACGGCGCCGCTGCGGCTTCGGCAGCGGGACCGCGCAGGGCAGGGACGACGGCGAACGCACCGGCGGTTGCGCCTGCTGCCTGAAGCAGCCGGCGGCGGCTGATGCCCTCCGGGGTGTCGGCCGCGGGAACGGTCGGGTCAGAGTCGGGCTGGGTCATGGGTACTCCTGCTGGCGAGGTCCGGTCGGTGCACGCGCTCTAGCCCGCTCGCGGCCGGACAAACCTGTGGCGCCCGTGTCCTGACCGCTCCATTGCCCTCACCCTGGCGGCAGGTCGGGCGTATTCCCGATTCCGCGTCTAGCGGAGCCGGTTCGCCGCCGCAGCCCAGGGCGTGCGCACCGCCGGGTTCCGGGCGTAGCGTGAGGTGGTGAGCCAGCCCACAGCAGCCCCGAGCCCGTCCAGCCGCCCTGCGCCGTCGATCACCACCCGTGGTGAGCTGGCCGCCGCCGGATACGTCCTGAAGTCGGTGAAGGCCGAGATCCGCGACAACCTCCTGGTGGCCATGGCCGCCGGCGAGGACCGCTTCCCGGGCATCATCGGCTTCGCCGACACGGTCCTGCCCCAGCTCGAACGGGCACTGCTCGCCGGCCACGACATGGTGCTGCTGGGCGAGCGGGGCCAGGGCAAGACCCGGCTGATCCGCACCTTGGTCGGGCTGCTCGACGAGTGGACCCCGGTCATCGCCGGCTGCGAGATCAACGACCACCCGTTCGAGCCGGTCGACGTAGGCTGCCAGCGGCTGGCAGCCGAGCTCGGCGACGACCTGCCGATCGAGTGGAAGCACCGCTCGACCCGGTACGGGGAAAAGCTGGCGACGCCCGACACCAGCGTCGGCGACCTGATCGGCGACGTCGACCCGATCAAGGTGGCCGAGGGCCGCCGGCTGGGTGACCCGGAGACCGTGCACTACGGGCTGGTGCCCCGCACCAACAGGGGCATCTTCAGCCTCAACGAGCTGCCCGACCTCGCCGAGCGGATCCAGGTCGCGCTGCTCAACGTGCTCGAGGAGCGCGACATCCAGGTCCGCGGCTACGCGCTGCGGCTGCCGCTGGACCTGCTGCTGGTGGCGAGCGCCAACCCCGAGGACTACACCAACCGCGGCCGCATCATCACCCCGCTCAAGGACCGGTTCGGTGCCGAGATCCGCACGCACTACCCGCTGCGGCTCGAGGACGAGCTGATCCTGATCCGCCAGGAGGCCGCCCTGTTCTGGGGCGACGACGCCGTCTCCGCGGAGGTGCCCGACCACCTGCTCGAGGTCCTCGCCCGGTTCACCCGCCTGGTGCGCGAGTCGCCGGCTGTCGACACCCGGTCCGGCGTCTCCGCCCGCTTCGCCGTCAGCTCGGCAGAGACCGTGGCGGCATCCGCCGTACGGCGTGCCGTCCTGACCGGCGAGGAGTCAGCGGTGGCACGGGTCTCCGACCTGCCGGCGATCGTGCCGGTGGCCAGGGGCAAGGTCGAGTTCGAGGCCAGCGAGGAGGGTCGCGAGATCGAGGTGCTCGCCCACCTGCTCCGCCGGGCGACGGCAGAGACGTTCCGGTCGCGGCTGGGCGGCTTCGACCTCTCGGCTGTCCAGGCCAAGTTCGACGGCGAGGCGACGGTCGAGACCGGCGAGCTGGTGCCGGCGGCCGAGCTGCTGCGCCGGGTCGGCCCGGTGCCAGGGCTGGCCAAGCTGCTCGAACGGCTCGGCATCGACGGGGCCGACTCTCCGGGGCTGGCCGCGAGCGGTCTCGAGTTCGCCCTCGAGGGGCTGCACCTGAGCCGGCGGCTGAGCAAGGACGAGCTGCCCGGCCGCACGGTCTACGGCGGCTGAACGGGTGAGCAGCAGGGGCGAGCCGGACTACCGGTACGGGGCCTGGCACGGTGGGCCCGACCCGCTGGCGCCGCCGTACGACATCCGCGAGGCGCTGGACGAGATCGGCGACGCGGTGCTCGAGGGCTCCAGTCCACGGGAAGCGCTGTCGCAACTGCTGCGCAACGGCCCGCAAGGGCTGCGTGGGCTGGACGAGATGCTGCGCAAGATCCGCAAGCGACAGCGCGAGGTGCGCCAGCGCGGCCGGCTCGACGGCACGCTCGAGGAGGCTCGCGAGCTGCTCGACCGGGCGCTGGGCCAGGAGCGCGCTGCGCTGTTCCCGGACCCCTCCGACGACGCCCGGCTGCGCGAGGCCGAGCTGGACACGCTGCCCAGGGACACCTCCCGGGCCGTACGGGAGCTCGCCGACTACGACTGGCGATCGGAGCAGGCCCGCGAGAGCTACGAGCAGATCCGCGACCTGCTCCGGCGTGAGGTGCTCGACGCGCAGTTCAAGGGCATGAAGCAGGCCCTCGAGGGCGCCGCGGGCGACCCGGACAGCCCGGACATGGCGCGGGTCAAGGACATGATGTCCTCGCTCAACCAGATGCTCGACGCCGACTCCCGGGGCGAGCACACGCAGGAGCAGTTCGACCAGTTCATGTCCGAGTACGGTGACTTCTTCCCTGATGCACCAAGCAATCTCGAGGAGCTGGTGGACTCCCTGGCCCGGCGTTCGGCGGCGGCTCAGCGGATGATGCAGTCGCTGTCCGCGGAGCAGCGGGCAGAGCTGGCCAACCTGATGAACGAGGTCATGGGCGACATGGGACTGGCCTCGGAGATGGACCGGCTGGGCCGTGCTCTGCGCGACCGCCGGCCGGACCTGGACTGGAACGGCCGCGAGCAGATGAACGGTCGCGAGGGCATGGGGATGGGCGACGCGGTGACGGCCCTCGAGGAGCTCGCCGACCTCGACGAGCTCGAGTCGACGTTGGGCCAGGGCTACGCCGGAGCCTCCCTGGACGACGTCGATCCCGAAGCCCTGGAACGGGCGATGGGCCGCAGCGCCGTCGACGACCTCGAGGCGCTGCGCCGGATCGAGCGCGAGCTCGAGGCCCAGGGCTACCTCAAGCGCACCGACGGCAACCTCGAGCTGTCCCCCCGTGCCGTACGGCGGATCGGCGACACCGCCTTGCGCCGGGTTTTCGCCCGGCTTGCGGCTCCGGGCCGCGGCGACCACGATGTCGCCGACGCCGGGTCGGCCGGCGAGCTGACCGGCGCCTCGCGGGCCTGGCGCTTCGGCGACGAGCAGCCGCTGGACGTGGTCCGTACCGTTCGCAACGCCGTCCTGCGGGCAGGCCCGCTGGTCCCTGGTCAGCGGGCAGTCAAGCTCTCGGTCGACGACTTCGAGGTCGTCGAGACCGAGCGCCGGACGACCGCGGCGGTCGCCCTGCTGGTCGACCTCTCCTACTCGATGGCGCTGCGGGGCACCTGGGGCGCCGCAAAGTCCACGGCACTGGCCTTGCACTCGCTGGTGACGACGAAGTACCCCCAGGACGCGATCGAGATCATCGGGTTCTCCGACTACGCAAGGCGTTTGCGGCCCGAGGAGCTGGCCGGCCTGTCCTGGGACATGGTGCAGGGCACCAACCTGCAGCACGGTCTGATGCTGGCGCAGCGGCACCTCAACAAGCATCGCGACGCCGAGCCGGTCGTTCTGGTCGTCACCGACGGTGAGCCAACGGCGCACCTGCTGCCCAACGGGCGGGCCGAGTTCGCCTGGCCGCCGTTGCAGGAGACGCTCGAGCTGACCATGGCCGAGGTCGAGAAGCTGACCCGTTTCGGCGCCACTATCAACGTGTTCATGCTCGACGACGAGCCGCGGCTGATCCGGTTCGTCGAGTCGCTGGCGCAACGCAACGGCGGCCGGGTGTTCGCGCCGTCGGTCGAGGCGCTCGGCGACTACGTGGTGAGCGACTACATGCGCGCGCGCAGAGGCCGACGTTAGGCCACGGACGGGCTAGGCCCGTACGGCGTAGAACGCGATCGCCGCCGCCGTGCCGATGTTCAGCGAGTCGACGTCGCGGTCCATCGGGATCGCCACCCGCACATCGGCAGCAGCCATGGCCTCGGCGCTGAGACCAGGACCCTCTGCGCCGAAGAGCAGGGCCAACCTGTCGGGCGCGGCAGCAGCAAAGTCCTTGAGTGACAAGGCATCTGGCGCCGGCGTCATCGCTGCCACGGTGAAGCCCAGGGACTGGACGAGGCCGAGACCGGACGGCCAGGCGTCGAGCCGGGCCCACGGGATCGCGAAGGACTCGCCCATCGACGCCCGTACAGAACGGCGGTAGAGCGGGTCGGCACAGTTCGGCGAGATGACCACGGCGTCCATGCCGAGCCCTGCCGCACAGCGGAAGACGACGCCCATGTTGGTCGGGTTCGCGACGTCCTCGAGCAGCACCACGCGGCGGGCGTCGGAGAGCACGTCGGGTACGGCGAGCTCCGGCTTGCGCAGGTAGGACGACAGCGGACCGGGGTGCTCGCGGTAGCCGGTGACCTCGCGCATCACCTCGCGCTCCATGACGTAGACCGGTTCCGGTCGCCCGGCCATCACCGGCTCGACCTGGGGGAGGTGGGCGGGCTCCGCGAGAACGGCGCGCACCACGTAGCCGGACCGGATGGCGCGCTCGAGCACCAGCGCGCCCTCCCCGACGAAGGCACCCAGCGGCTGCTCGACGGCCAGCCGGAGGGTCTGGTCCCGCATGCCGGCGAAGTCCGCGAGGCGCGGGTCGGCGGGGTCGGTGATCGGGATGAGGTTCGGCACGACGCCGATGATCCCAGGCCACGCGTGCACAGGCGCATGCCAGGATCGACGGATGCGCCGGCCAGAGCCCCTCAAAGGACTGCCGCGCGAAGTCGGCGTCCTGGTCGCGGTGGCTTTCGCGGTGGCGGTCGGCTTCGGCATCGTGGCACCGGCCATCCCGGTCTTCGCCCGCAGCTTCCACGTCAGCCGCGGAGCGGCCGGAGCGGTGATCAGCGCGTTCGCCGTGGCCCGGCTGCTGTTCGCGCTGACCAGCGGCCGGCTGGTGGACCGGTTCGGCGAGCGGCTGGTCATGGCCGTCGGCATCGGCATCGTCGCGGTCAGCAGCGCGCTGGCCGGCCTGGCCCAGACCTATGCGCAGCTGATCGTGCTGCGCGGCGCCGGTGGCGTCGGGTCGGCGATGTTCTCGGTCTCCGCCTACTCCCTGCTGCTGCGCACCGTCCCCGGCCATCAGCGCGGCCGCGCGACCGGCACCTTCCAGGGCGGGTTCCTGCTCGGCGGCATCACCGGACCGGCGCTCGGCGGCCTGGTCACCGGCTGGAACATCCGTGCGCCGTTCTTCGCCTACGCCGGAACCCTCGCCGTCGCCGGCTCGATCGGCCTGTTCGCCTTGCGCAGCACGGCTTTGCGGGACAAGGAGGCGGCCAGGGAGCAACAGCCGGTCGCGTTGCGTACGGCGTTGCGCAACCGGTCCTACGTCGCAGCGCTGTTCGCCAACCTGGCCGACTCGTGGGCGGTGCTCGGGATCCGCAGCGCACTGATCCCGCTGTTCGTCTCCGACGTCCTGCACAAGTCGCCGGGCTGGACCGGGCTCGGGTTCGTCGTGGTGGCCGCCGTCAACGCCCTGACCTTGTTCCCTGCCGGGCGCTACGCCGACTCGTACGGGAGAAAGCCGGTGATGGTGGCCGGCTGCCTGGCCAGTGCGGCCGGCATCACCGTCCTCGCGGTGGTCCCGGACACCGCCGGATACCTGGTGGCGATGGCGGTGTTCGGCTTCGGCTCCGGGCTGCTCGACGTCGCACCGGCCGCCGTGGTCGGGGACGTCGCGGGCGGCAGGGGCGGCCGGCTGGTCGCCGCGTACCAGATGTCCGGTGACACCGGCGTCATCCTCGGCCCGCTGATCGCCGGCCACCTGGCCGACGTCGGCTCGCACGGCGCGCATCCGTCGTACGCGCTGGCGTTCGGTGTCACTGCAGCGGTTCTCGCCTTCGCCGGGCTGGTCGCGCTGACCTCCCGGGAGTCGCGGCAGCGGACCGAACAGGTCCCGGCGGACTAGGCTGAAGCATGACCTTCGTCCTGTGGCTGCACATTTTCGCGGCGATCTTCGTGATCGGGCCGCTGACCGTGGCCATGAGCGCGGCACCCGGCGCCATCAAGGACGGCGCCGAGGGGCTGCCGCTGCTGCGCTGGTTCCACCGGACCACCCGCTACTACGGTCTCGGCTCGCTGCTCGTCATCGCCACCGGCGCGTGGGTCGTGCCGTTGACCAAGGACGTCTCGTTCTCCTCCGGCTGGCTGTCGGCGGCGATGGCGATGTTCATCGTCGCGATCCTGCTGGTGCTGTTCTCGGCCCGCGAGCAGGGCAAGGCCGTCGCCGCGATCGAGGCCGGGCAGGACGCCGCCGTCGAGGCCGGCCGGATGTCCGCCGTTGCCGGCTTCACCGGCCTGCTCTGGATGGCCATCCTGGTGCTGATGGTCTGGCATCCCGGGACGCAGTGAGTGCCGGCCGGGGCCGGCCCACCGGTAGCATCATGGGCGGCACGTTGAGCTGTGGTCGATCTGTGGAGGTACACCGTGGGTAGCCAGCCAGGCGGCGGACACGAGACCCCGGTCGTCGACTGGGTCGCTGTCTACATCATGTTGTTCGGCACCATCGGTCTGGGGCTGGCCCTGCCGCTGAAGTCCTGGTGGGTCGGGATCGCCGGCGGGGTCGTGTTCCTCATCGGCGCCGGCATCGCGATGGGTTACGGCATCATGAACCACACCGAGGACTACGCGGTCCACCCCCGGCAGGACGACGCCGG
>JAWWOM010000245.1:0-4554 GCA_033851655.1 Frankiales bacterium | reverse complement strand
CAGCGGGTGGTCGTGCAGCACCACGTAGGCGGTCATCACCTTGGCGACGCTCGCGATCGGTACGGGGTCCCCGCTGCCCGGAGAGCCCGGCGCGAAGCGACCGTCCGCACTCAGCGCCGCCGTGCCGCTGCTCGGCCAGGTCAGTGCGGCCAGTTCGGCCGGGCGATCGCCGCGGCCGGCGTACCAGACGCCGCACAGCGCGAGGGTCAGCACGGTGAGGACGGCTATCCATCGCCGGCGTCGTGCGCGGGTGGACGGCTGCCGGTGAACCCGCTCCAGCAGCTCGTGGGTAGCGTACATACTCGGTAACTATACTCGGTATGCACTACTAGCGCGACGGAGGTCCAGGGGGCGGCCGGAGCCGAGTCAGTGCAGTGGCCGGCGGGACCGGGAGACGACCTTGGCCCGCATGCCGCGCAACCCGGTGGTGAGCAGGGTCAGCGCTTCGGCGACGAACAGCGACGGCGCACCGATCAGCAGCGCGATCAGGACCTCGTTGCGGACCTGCGCGGTGAACGAGACCCCGGAGACGCTCGGCCGGAAGGCGGCGCAGGCGAAGGCCCCGACCAGGAAGGCCAGCGGCGGCAGGATCGCCACGGCGCCCATGTCCTCGGTGTGCGCGGCCAACGCCGCCGCGACGCAGCACAGGACGAAGGTGACGCCGAAGACCCAGCCCAGTCCGTTGCCGCTGCGGTGCCCGTCGATGGCGCCGGTGACGGCCGCGAAGAACAGGACGAGCGAGACGGCGCCGAGTCCGGTCAGGCCGCGCCGGTCGGCCAGCCTGAGCGGGGACCGGGTCGGGCGGCCGGCCTGAGGGGTGCGCGGGGACCGCGTCCGGGGTGGTTCGCTGTCGAAGACCTGGAGGTCCGGCGTGGGCGGCGGCGGCGGGAACCCGGGCGGCGGCGGAACCGGTCGGTGGGTTCCTTGACTCTGGTACGTGCTCACGCGGGGCCTCCCTGCCGTCGTTGCCTGCCGCACCGCCTCGTGCGACCTTGCCAGGCAAACGGTAGACCCGTACCGGCGGGTTGGTGTGCCAATGCCCGGACGGCGCGCGGTGAGTTTGCACAGCGAGCGGCGTGCCGTCCGGGTTTCTGTCGGTGTCCGTGCCTACGGTCGCGGCATGAGGTTGTTGCACACGTCGGACTGGCACCTGGGCCGGTCCTTCCACGGGGTCGACCTGGTGGCCGCGCAGGCCGCGATGGTCGACGGCCTGGTCGACGTCGTGCGCTCCGAGCGGGTGGACGCGGTCCTGGTCTCCGGCGACCTCTACGACCGGGCGCTGCCTCCGGTCGATGCGGTCGAGCTGTGGGGCCAGACCCTCGAGCGGCTCACCGATGCCGGCGCGGCGGTCGTCGTCATCAGCGGCAACCACGACTCCGCGCGCCGCCTCGGCGGGGGCGCCCGGCTGCTCGAGCGGGCCCGCGTGCACATCCGCAGCGACGTCACCCGGTGCGCCGACCCGGTGATGCTCGAGGACGAGTACGGCGAGGTGGCCATCTATCCGGTGCCCTACCTCGAGCCCGACGTCGTACGGCCACTGTTGTCAGCGGCCGGCGGCCCGCCCGATCCGGCGCTGCGCACGCACGCCGGCGTCCTGCGGGCGGCGGTCGACCGGTGCCGCGACGACCTCGCCGGCAAGGCACGGCTGGGGCTGCGGTCGGTGGTCATGGCGCACGCGTTCGTCGCCGGTGGCGCCCCCTCGGCGTCCGAGCGCGAGCTGGTCGTGGGCGGTGCCGGACAGGTGCCGCCGTCGTCGCTGGCCGGTTTCGACTACGTGGCGCTCGGCCATCTGCACGGGCCCCAGGTGATCGGCGACGGGTCGGTGCGCTACGCCGGGTCGCCGCTGGCCTACTCGTTCTCCGAGGACCGGCACCGCAAGGGCGCCTGGCTGGTCGAGCTCGGTGCCCAGGGGCTGGCTGCGGTCGAGGCGGTGCCGACGGTCACGCCGCGCGCTCTGGTACGGGTCCGCGGCACGATGATCGAGCTGACCACCGCGGCTGCCTTCGACGGCGCCGAGCAGGCGTTCGTCTCGGCGACGGTGACGGACACCGCCTGCCCGGTGGGGGCGATGGCCCAGCTGCAGCGCCGGTTCCCCTTTGCCGTGGAGCTGTCGTGGCAGCCGGAGGGCGGCCTGGCCGACCTCGGCGGCACCTACTCCTCCCGGGTCGCTGTCACCGACGACCTGTCCGTGGTCGAGTCGTTCGTCCGGCACGTGCGCAACGCCGAGCCCTCGGACAGCGAGCGGGCCGCGCTCGGTGAGGCCATCGACCAGGCCACCCGGCGCCGGGTCGAGGTCTGATGCGCCCACACCTGTTGGAGATCAACGCTTTCGGGCCTTTCGCCGGCACCGTGTCGGTCGACGTCGATGACCTCGGCGCCGGCGGGCTGCTGCTCCTGCACGGCGAGACGGGGGCCGGCAAGACGTCGATCCTCGACGCGTTGGGTTACGCGCTGTACGGGGAGGTGCCCGGCGACCGCGGCATCCGCGGGCTGCGCAGCGAGCACGCCGGCGGACTGGACGAGACGTGGGTACGGCTGACGTTCAGTGTCGGTGGCCGACGGCTGCGGATCCGCCGCTCGCCCGAGCAGGCGGTGGCCAAGCAGCGCGGTGCGGGCAGCACCAACCGGCGGGCGTCGGTGCTGCTCGAGGAGCTCGACGGCGACGTCCCGCGCGCGCTGGCAACCCGGCTGGACGAGGCCGGCATGATCGTCTCGGACGCGGTGGGCATGACGGCCTCCCAGTTCTTCCAGGTGGTGCTGCTGCCGCAGGGCCGGTTCGCAGCCTTCCTGCACGCGCCGGCGGCTCAACGCCAGGTGCTGCTCCAGCAGCTGTTCGGGACCGAGCGGTTCGCCGACGTCGAGGCAGCGCTCAAGCGTCGTCGTGACGAGCTGCGCGGTGAGCTCGAGTCGCTGTCCCACGACCGCGACGCGGCGGTGGGCCTGCTCGGGCACGTCTCGTTGACCCTGCCCGACCTGGTGCCCACCGGCGCCGGTCCGGCCGCCGACTGGGCGCATTCGCGGCTCGTCTCCCTGGCCGCCACGGCTGAGGCGGCGGAGGCAGCAGCCGAGCGGGCGGAGGCCGCCGAGGCCGCCGCGCGGCAGGCGGCCGATGCCGGGTCGTGGCTGGCCGACCGGCGCCGGCGCCGGGCGACTTTGCTTGACCGGCAAGGAGAGCTGGCCTCCTCCGCTGTCGAGGCAGAGCAGCTGCGCACCCGGCTCGCGGCCGGGCGGTCGGCCGCCCCGCTCGCCTCCGACGTCGGCCGGCTACGCGCCCTGCGCGGTCAGCGGCCGGCCCTGGTGTCAGCGGTCGCCGACTGCGACGCCGGGCTGGCGGCTGCCCTGTCGGCTTGCCCGGACCTGGCCGGCGACGCCGCCGAGGTGGAGCGGGCAGCGCTGGACCGGCTCGCCGTCCTGCTGCCGGCGCTTGCCCTCGAACGCGAGCTGGCGGTTCGCGAGCAGGCGCTTGGTGTGGCCGTGGCCGCAGCCCAGGACGCCGAGCTGCGCCACGTCGCCGCCGAGGGGGCCCAGGCCGCCTTGCGGGCTCGCTGTTCGCGGCTGGCCGAGACCTTGGCAGCTGACGAGGCCAAGCTGGTCGGCCTGCCGACGCTGACCGCCGCCGTGGAGGCTGCCCGCGCCCGCGCCCTCGCCGCTGCTGAGCTGCCGGGGGCGGAGGCGCTGGCGGTCGAGGCAGACCGGCTGCTCCAGTCCGGGAGGGCGACGGCGCTCGACGCCAAGGAGCGCTGGCTCGACCTGCGGCAGCGGCGGCTGCTCGGCATCGCCGCCGAGCTCGCCGCCGAGCTCGCGGACGGCCTCCCCTGTGCGGTGTGCGGCGGGCTCGACCACCCGCGACCGGCGCATCCTCAGGCCGACGCCGTGACCGAGGCGGCCGAGCGGGAGGCGCGGGAGCACTTCGACGCGGCGGAGCTCGGCCTCGAGCCCTTGCGCGAGGCCGTCGCACTCGCCTCGTCGGTGGTCACCGAGCTGCGCACCCGCGCTGGGGACCTCGAGACGGCGCAACCGCCCAGCCGGCTCGAGGCTGAGCTCGTCTCGGTCAACGCACTGGCCGCCGTCGTACCGCTGCGCCGGGCCGAGCTCGAGCAGGCAGCCGCGGAGCTCGATCAAAGCGGCCCGGCGGTGGCGGCGACCGAGGAGACGCTGACCCGCGCCCGGGCCACGGTCGCCGGGCTGACCGGCTCGATGGACGACCAGCGCACGCAGGTGACCCTGGCCCGGGCCGGGGCATCATCGGTCGCCGAGCGCGAGCAGCTGCTCCGCCGGCTGGCCGAGGCGGCCGCCTCGGCCAGGGAGGCTCGGCTCCGGCTGGCTGACGCGGACCAGCGACTCGCTGACCTGGAGGCCGAGCTGGCCCAGGCGGCCGCCGGTGCCGGTTTCGGCGACCTCGAGGCTGTGGTCGATGCCGTCCTCGAGCCCGATCAGGCTGCCGCCGCCGAGCGGATGCTGCGCGACCACGACGACGCGGCAGCCGCCGTACGGGCAGCGCTCGCGGACCCTGACCTCGACGTTGACCTCGAGACTCCGCTGGACCTGGAGTCG
>JAWWOM010000244.1:0-7833 GCA_033851655.1 Frankiales bacterium | reverse complement strand
GTTCACCCGAGCGCCTCGACGGTCTACCAGGTGCGAGCCGGCCACGTGGGCGAACGAGGGCCGGCCACCAGCGGCAGTGCCATCCTCGCCGTCCGCTGACCGGGACGAAGGCAGCCCACGGCGCCGGGACGAATTCCTCGGCCCCCGACCCCAGTCGAAAGCGCCGCTATCGGCGGATCCTGGGGGCTCTTTCCTCGACAGCGGCGCCAACGGCGGGTGGTCAGGTCCCGGGAGGGACGGCGCAGGCGCGGATCACGTCACGGAGAAGTAGCCGCTGTCGTTGATGGTTCGCAGCTGGGTGTCGACATCGACCCGGATCGCCCGGACGCGTGGCTGGGATCGGCGGGGGTCATGGCAGCGGCCTCGTCCTGAAACGGGCTTGCCCGGCCGGTGCGGGCACCGGCCGGGCAAGCCACAGAGGTTCTACGAGCTCGGGCTACCTCAGTTGGGCGTGAGGTGCAGGATCACGTAGGCGACACCGGCCGGGTTCGGCGCGGGGTCCATGTACTGGTTGTTCGCGTCGACCCAACCGCTGTAGTTCTTGGTGTTGTACTCGTACCAACCAGCGGCGTACATGATCGGCGCAACCGGCACCTGCTCGTTCATGATCTTCGCCAGGGCATTGACCGCAGCCGAGGAGGCGTCGGCCGTTCCGGCCTTGGCGTACTCCGCCAGAGCCGCCTTGGCGTCGCTGTTGATGAAGCGGCCGAAGTTGTTCGGTGCGCTCTTGGCGTTGCCGCCGGTGACCAGCGCCGGGTCGAGCCAGCCCTGGTACGTCGCGTACGGGGACGGGCCGGAGACGCTCCAGTGGATCGCGGTCTCGAACGTGCCGGCCGCGAGGTCGGCGTACCACTTGTTCGGGTCGACACCGAGAGCCGTGGCGTTGATGCCGAGCTTCTGGAAGTCAGCGGCCATGATCTTGGCGGCGTTGTAGTAGTCGGTGTACGCGCTCGGGTCCTCGATCTTGAACGCGATCTCGGTGCCGCCCTTGGCCCAGAAGCCCTTGCCGTCCTTGGCGTACCCGGCAGCCGTCAGGATGCTGCTGACCGAAGCCGCGTCGATGCCCGGCTTCAGGTCGTTCTTGTACGCCGCCGGCAGCAGGCTGGCGAAGTTCGGCAGCAGCAGGCCGCTGGACGACGTGGCCGGAGCCTCGTAGCCCTGCTCCGCCTGGCCGGCGACCTTGGTGCGGTCGATGCCGGCGCTGATGGCCTTGCGGACGGCCGGGTCCTGGAGCGCCTTGGGCCCGGTCGGACCCACGTTGAAGATCAAGTTGACGACGTTGATCGCCGGGAACCAGTACTTGTTGTGCGCCGGGTCCTTGGCGACGAAGGTCTTCTTGATCTGGTCGATGAAGTTACCGGCGTAGTCGATCTTGCCCTGCGCCAGCTGCTGCAGCGCGACGTCGTTGGTGGAGAACGACGGCACGTTGACCTGCGGGACCGGCACTGCGCCGCCCCAGTAGCTGGGGTTGGCCTTGAAGGTCAGGCCTTGCGGGCTGAACTTCGCGAGCGTGTACGGGCCGGTGCCGATCGGGGTCTTGTCCACGAACTTGGACGCGTCCGGCGCGGCGCTGTAGACGGACTTCTTCACGATGTAGGTCTGGCCGGCGATGTTGAAGATGTTCTGGAACTGCGGCGCGGTGAAGGTCACGGTGACCTTGTTGGTGCCGACGGCCTTGGCGTTGTCGATCGGCAGACCGGACCGGTTGGCGGCAGGCGTGTCCTTCATCACCTGGAAGGTGTAGGCCACGTCGTCAGCGGTCAGCGGCGAGCCGTCGCTGAACTTGACGCCGTCCTTGAGGGTGAAGGTGATCTGGGTGCCGTCGGTGTTCCAGGCGAAGTCCGTGGCGAGCCACGGGTAGGCGGTGTTGGGCTTGAGGTCGTTGAACATCAGCAACGGCTCGTAGAACAGGCCCTCGACGTTCAGCTTGTAGCCGAAGGCCTGGTTGTCGAACGCGTTGAAGTTGTCCTCGAGGCTGGGGATCGGGTTGTTCTCGACCGTCAGCGGCTTGGTGCCGATCTTCGTGGAGATGGGTCGGGTCGCCGCGAGGGTGACGCCACCGTGTCCGGCACCGCCGCCCGCGCTGGGCGCGGCACTCGGCGCGCCGCTGCTGGCGCCGGCGGACGGAGCACCGCTGGTCGCCACGGCGCCGGATGAGGTCGCGGTTGCCCCGGAGGTCGCGGCCGGGGGGGCCGACGAGGTGCTGGTGGCACCGGTGGAGCTCTTGCTTGAGCAGGCTGCGGCGCTGAGGGCGACTACGCCCACAACGGCTCCTGCGACGGTTCTGCGAAGCATAGGGACCTCTCCAAACAAGTCGGCAATCTTTGCCGACGATCGAAAACAGTGGGACTTTCCTTGCCACACAGGGCTTGTGGCCGACGCGGTCGCATCGGTTGCACCTGCCCCTCCGGCGCCCAGAGCTAGGGGGCTGACCGGCGACTGCATCTCACGATCGCGGGCATCGCCTGGCGGGCGGAGCTCGCTTGGTAGCGGTGCCTGCAGGCGTCCCGGCAGGCGCGTCGCGGATCGACGTCATGTGCTGTCTTCACCCGCGGGAAGACTCCCCGCGTGCGAAGCCCTGTCCCCCGACATCGCCGGGTCCAGAGGTTCGGGGCTGTGCAACCAGCACGCGGCCGCGTGCTTGTCCACAACGGGGAAGGCCGGCGGCAGCTGGGCCGAGCAGATCGGCATCGCGTGTGGGCACCGAGGGTGGAACCGGCAGCCGGACGGCGGCTGCACCAGTGACGGCGGCGCACCAGCGGCGCCGAGCCACGGCTTCTCGTCCTGGTACGGGTCCGGCGCGGCGCTGAGCAGCAGCTGGGTGTAGGGATGCGCCGGCTCGTTGGTGATCTGGTCGGCCGGGCCGGTCTCGACCACCTTGCCGGCGTACATCACCATGATCGTGTCCGCGAGGTAGCGGGCCGACGCGATGTCGTGGGTGACGTAGAGGATCGCCAGCTTCTCGCGGTCGCGCAGGTCGGCGAGCAGGTTGAGCACGCCGAGCCGGATCGAGACGTCGAGCATGGAGACCGGCTCGTCGGCGAGCAGCACCTTGGGCTCGACCGCCAGGCCGCGCGCGATGGAGACCCGCTGGCGCTGGCCGCCGGAGAGCTCGTACGGGTACTTGTCGATGAACTGCTCGGCCGGCTCGAGGTTGACCCGGCGCAGCAGGTTGAGGATGGCTTCCTCGATGTTGTCGCCGCCCTTGCCGTGGAGCTTCAGGGGGCGGCCGAGGATATAGCGCACGTTGTGCACCGGGTTGAGCGAGGCGAACGGGTCCTGCAGCACCAGCTGCACCGAGCGCCGGTAGTCGGCTGGCGCCTTGCGGCGAAGGTCGATCTCCTTGCCCTCGAAGTAGAGCTTGCCCGAGGTGAGGCTCTGGGTCCGGGCGAGCAACCGGGACAGCGTTGACTTGCCGGAGCCGCTCTCACCGACGACGGCGGTCACCGTGCCGGGGCGCAGGGCCACCGAGATGTTCTCCGCCGCGTGCACGATCCCGCGGCCGAACCGGCCGACCTTGACGTGGTAGTGCTTGGTGATGTCGACCGCCTCGAGCAGGGCGCCGGCGGTCGGGGCGGATCGGGTCTGCGCGGTGTCGTCAGTGCTCACCGGTCGTCCCTTCGTCGATCGTGCGGGCGTGTACCGGGGTGCCGTGCACGCGCATGCTCGGCCGGGCCTCCTCGGTGCCGGCCACCGGCGGCACCAGGGCCAGCTCTGGCGGCACCTCGTGTGCCCCGTCCTGGAGCCAGCACAGCACCTGGCGGCTGCCGGAGACGTCGTGCAGCTCGAGCGCCGGCGGGACCGTGGTGGTGCAGATGTCCATCGCCCACGGGCATCGCGGGTGGAACGGACAGCCGGACGGGACCTTGCGCAGGTCCGGCGGCGAGCCCTCGATGCCGACCATCACGACCTTGTCGCCGTGCAGGGAGGGGAAGGACTTGGTCAGCCCGTAGGTGTACGGGTGCCGGGGCGCCCGGAACAGGGCCTTGGCCGGCGCCTTCTCGACCAGCTTGCCGGCGTACATGACCGCGATCGTGTCCGCGATCTCGATCAGCAGCGACAGGTCGTGGGTGATGAACAGGATGCTGAATCCGAGCCGCTCGCGCAGGTCCATCAGCTCTTCGAGGATCTCGCGCTGGATCACGACGTCGAGCGCCGTCGTCGGCTCGTCCATGATCAGCAGGCTGGGCTGAAGGGCAACGGCAACAGCGATCATGACCCGCTGGCGCATGCCGCCGGAGAGCTCGTGCGGATAGCTGTTCAACCGGTCCGGGCTGATGCCGACGATGCCGAGGAGCTCCTTGGCCCTGGCCACCCGCTCGTCCTTGGACATGTCCTTCTCGTGCGCCTTGAGCACGTCGTCGATCAGCCTGCCGATCCGCAGGACGGGGTTGAGCGCGTCCAGGGCGCTCTGGAAGACCACCGCGATCTCGGACCAGCGCACGCTGCGGATGACCCGCTTGTCGTCCGTGAGCAGGTCGACGACCCGCGGCTGAACCGCGGTCTTGCGGACCTGCCCGGACCCGGCGTCCTGGTAGGAACCCTTGGGCCAGTCGTAGAAGTAGGCCTCACCGGCGGTGATGACGCCGGGGTCCCGCAGCAACCGGGCGATCGCGTAGGCCAGCGTCGACTTGCCGCTGCCGCTCTCGCCGGCCAGCCCGACCACCTCGCCCCGCCGGATGACCAGGTCGACATCGTCCACCGCGTGGACGGGCTGGTTGCCCATGCCGTAGTCGACGCTGAGTCCCCTGATCTCGAGCAGCGTCTCGCCGACCGGCTCCCCGGGGACGGACGAGATCGGCAGGCTCGGGGTAGCCGGTCCCTGTGCGACGCTCACGGTGCTTCCTCCAGCTGAACGATCGTGGGCACGGTGGCGACGGCACGCTTGCGGACGACGGGGGTGAAGCCCAGCTGCGGCCGCAGCTTGACCCCGGCGGCCTTGGCGGCCTTGCCGGCTCCGGTCGCCACCCGCAGCCGCGGGTTGATGTACTCGTCGATACCGAAGTTGATCAGCGCGAGGCTCATCCCGAGGATGGCGATCGCGAGCCCTGGCGGGACGTACCACCACCAGGCCCCGGCCTCGACCGCCGAGCTGGAGGTCGCGTCGAAGAGCATGGTGCCCCAGTTGTAGTGCGGACCGGCCGACACGACGTTGAGGAAGCCCAGGCCCACGTAGGTGCCGATGGCATAGAGCGTCGTGAACAGGAAGGAGGAGGCGATCACGGCACTGAGGTTGGGCATGATCTCGGCCAGGATGATCCTGGACGTGCTCTCACCGCCGATGCGGGCGGCCTCGACGAAGTCCCGGTTGCGCATGGACATCGCCTGGGCGCGCATCACCCGGGCGCCCCAGGCCCAGCCGGTGGCGGCGATGATCAGGGACACCACCCACGGGCTGCCGGCCCGGTCGGGGCCGAGGAAGGCACCGACCGCGATGAGCAACGGAAGCGCCGGCAGCACCAGGAAGATGTTGGCCGTCAACGACAGCACCTCGTCGACAAGGCCGCCCATGTAGCCGGCGGTGATGCCGATGATGATGGCCAGTGCAGTGGCGATGACCCCGGACAGGAACGCCACCTCGATGGTGGGACGGGTGCCGGCCACCAGCTGCGAGAAGATGTCGTTGCCGATGGTCGTCTGGCCGAGCAGGTGGTGACCTCCCGGCGACTGGGTGCCCCCTGGACCGGTCAGGTCACCGAGCGCATTGGGGTCGTACGGCGCGACCCACGGGCCGATGACCCCCATGACCACGAAGAACCCGAGAATCACCAGGCCGGCCAGCATCTTCTTGGACTTGGTGATGCGCAGCTTGGGGCGGCGCTTGCGCGGAGCGGCCGCCAGCGGCGTCAGCGGCGGCACCTGCTCCTTGGACACGTCGACGATCTCCATGGTGGTCAGGCCTCCTGACGCGTACGGGGGTCGAGCGCGACATAGACGATGTCGGCGATGAAGTTGGCGGCCAGCACGACCAGCGTGATGACCAGGAAGATGCCCTGCACCAGCGAGTAGTCCAGGCTCTTGACCGCGGAGAGCAGGATGAAGCCGATGCCGGGATAGGAGAAGACGATCTCGGTCAGCAGCGAACCGCCCACGACGAAGCTCAGCGCCAGGGCGAAGCTGGAGATCTGCGGCAGGATCGCGTTGCGCATCGCGTACCAGACGACCCGACGCCGGGGCAGCCCCGCTGCCTCTGCCAGCAGCACGTAGTCCTCGTCCGCCACGGTGACCACCTGGTTGCGCATGCCGATGATCCAGCCGGCCAGCGAAGCACCCACGATCGTGAGCGCCGGCAGGACGGCATGGGACAGGGCATCACTGACGAAGGCCCAGTTGAGACCGACGGTGCTGCTGAAGGTGTCGTAGCCCCCCTGTGCCGGGAACCAGTTGAGCTGCACGGCGAACAGCAGCACCAGCAGGGTGGCGAAGAAGAAGTAGGGCATCGCCTGCAGGAAGGTGGTCAGCGGCAGCAGGGACTCGATCCAGCTGCCCCGTCGCCACGCGGCGAGGGTCCCGATCAGGGTGCCGACGACAAAGCTGATCACCGTCGCCAGGCCGACGAGGATGACCGTCCACCAGATGTGCTGACCGATGATCGTCGTCACCTTGGTGTTGCCGAGGCTCAGCGACAGGCCGAGATCGCCGTGCAGCAGCATGTTCCAGAAGTGCGCGTACTGGTGCCACAACCCGGCGTGGTTGGCGCCCTCGCCGTACTGCGCCTGCAGCGCCGCGAGGGCGCCCGGGGTCGCGCTGCCCTTGAGCCCGGCGAGCGCGGTCAGGACGGGGTCACCGGGGACCATCCGCGGGATGAAGAAGTCGAGCGTCACCGCGGCAACGGCTGCCAGCAGGTAGAAGCCGATGCGTCGTATGAATATCCGCATGGGATCAGTCCTTTCCGGCGTGGGTGGCGGCTGGCTCAGCGCTGAAGGAGGTCATCACGCCACGATCTCGTCCGCTGCTCGGCAGTGGCCGGCGACGATCTCGGCGTAGCGGCGCCCACTCGCCTTGATGGTGCGCTGCTGAGTCGCGTAGTCGACCCGGACCAACCCGAAGCGCTTTGCATAGCCGAACGCCCACTCGAAGTTGTCCAGCAGCGACCAGGCGAAATAGCCCTCGACGGGTGCCCCGCGCCGCCGCGCACCGGCAACGGCCTCGATGTGCGACTCGAGGTAGTCGGCCCGCTCGACGTCGTCGACGCCGCCGTCCGGTGCGACCTGGTCGTCCCACGCCGAACCGCTCTCGGTGACGTAGATCTTGGCCGGCGCGTAGTCCTCCGTGACCCGTACGAGGATGTCCTCGAGGCCTTGCGGGAAGACCTCCCAGCCCATCGCCGTCGTGGTCGCGCCCGGCACCGATGTGGTCGACACGCGAGCCCCGGCGCCGCTGGGGTCGTCGGTCACGACCTCGCGGAAGTAGTAGTTGACGCCGAGGTGGTCCAGCGGCTGGGCGATCACCTCGAGGTCGTTGCCCTGGATCGGCGGCTCGACGCCGTAGACCTCGACCATGTCGGCCGGGTAGCCGCGGCCGTGGATCGGGTCGAGCCACCAGCGGTTGGTGTGCCCGTCGGCGCGCTTGGCCGCCGCGACGTCCTCTGGCCGGTCGCTGGCGGGATAGGCGGGGCTCAGGTTGTTGACGATGCCCACCGACGGGGTGAGCGCGGCGGCCGCCCGGATCGCCTGGACGCCCAGGCCATGACCGAGGTGCAGGTGGAAGGACGCGGGTACGGCGGCGGCGATGTCCTTGACGCCCGGGGCCATGACGCCCTCGAGGTGGCCCAGCCACGCCGAGCACAGCGGCTCGTTCAGCGTGCTCCAGTGGGAGACCCGGTCACCGAGT
>JAWWOM010000180.1:0-6922 GCA_033851655.1 Frankiales bacterium | reverse complement strand
CTGCGAACACTCTCGGTGCCCCCGGCAGGATTCGAACCTGCGCTTCTACCTCCGGAGGGTAGCGCTCTATCCCCTGAGCTACGGGGGCTCTGGGCCTTACGAGGCTACCAGCCTCGCAGCATTTGGCATCCGTACCGCACGGGCTCCGGTAGCCTGCCGACGTGGAGGACGCCGAGTGCCGGGTGCTGGTGGTGGATGACGACGACGTCATCCGCCAGCTGATCGTCGTCAATCTCGAGCTGGAGGGGTTCCAGGTCTACGTCGCCGTCGACGGCCAGGACGCCTTGGACAAGGTCAAGCAGGTCCGCCCGCACGTCGTCACCCTCGACATCATGATGCCGAGGCTGGATGGCTGGGAGGCGGCCACCCGGCTGCGCGCCGACCCGGAGACGGCCGGCATCCGGGTGATCCTGCTCTCCGCCCGCGCCCAGGAAGCAGACCTGCGGCGAGGCGACCGGATCGGCGTCGATGCCTACCTCACCAAGCCGTTCGACCCCGACGAGCTGATCGACACCGTGCGCCGGCTCGCAGCGCTGGGCGACGGCATCCCCAGCTAGCGTCGGCACGTCCCGACCCGCGTCCGCAGGATGAACCGTGGCCCGGCTGCCCCCGCCCGTCTGGGATAGCCTTCCGGCGTGACTCCCGCCGAACTCAGTGCTGCCCTCGGGGCGGTCGTCTCCGCGGCGGTCGACGCCGGTGAGCTGGCTGTGCCCGTGCCCCCGTCGATCGTGGTCGAGCGGCCCAAGCAGCGGGAGCACGGCGACTACGCCACCAACGTCGCGCTCCAGCTGGCCAAGGCCGCCGGTCTCCCGCCGCGCACGGTGGCCGAGCTGGTCGCCGTACGGCTGCGCAGCGTCGAGGGCGTCGAGTCCGTCGAGGTCGCCGGACCGGGCTTCCTCAACATCACGCTGACCCAGGGCTCCGCCGCGGGCCTGGCCTCGGTCATCGTGGCGGCAGGAGCGTCGTACGGGCGCGGGACGGCGCTGGCCGGCAGCACGGTGAACATGGAGTTCATCTCGGCCAACCCGACCGGCCCGCTGCACCTGGGACACACCAGGTGGGCCGCCGTCGGTGACGCGATCGCCCGCGTCCTCGAGGCCGCCGGCGCCAAGGTCACCCGCGAGTTCTACATCAACGACCGCGGCGTGCAGATGGACCGGTTCGGTGCGTCGCTGATGGCAGCAGCGCAGGGGCGGCCGGTGCCCGCCGACGGCTACCACGGCGACTACATCGCCGATCTGGCCAAAGAAATCGTCGCGCAGCTGCCCCATGTTCTCGAGCTGCCCGAGGCCGAGCAGCTGGCCGAGTTCCGCGAGCAGGGTTACGCGCTGCAGCTCGCCGAACAGCAGCGGGTCCTCGACGGGTTCCGTACCCACTTCGACGTCTGGTCCTCCGAACGGGCGCTCTACGAGTCCGGGGCCGTCGAGCGCGGACTGGCCCGGTTGCGCGAGCAGGGCCACATGTACGAGCAGGACGGCGCTGTGTGGCTGCGCACCACCGACTTCGGCGACGACAAGGACCGGGTGCTGGTCAAGGCCGACGGCGAGCTGACCTACTTCACCGCCGACACTGCCTACTACGTCGACAAGCGGGCGCGCGGATTCGACGTCTGCATCTACCTGCTCGGCGCGGACCACCACGGCTACGTCAACCGGCTCCGGGCGGTGGCCGCCTGCGCCGGCGACTCCGACGCCAACATCTCGGTGCTCATCGGCCAGCTGGTCAAGATCGTCAAGGGTGGCGAGGAGCTGCGGCTGTCCAAGCGGGCCGGCACGATCGTCACCCTTGAGGACTTCGTCGACATGGCCGGTGTCGATGCCGTGCGCTACACCCTCAACCGCTACCCGGTCGACTCGCCGCTGACCCTGGACATCGACGTGATCACCCGTCAGACCAACGAGAACCCGGTCTTCTACGTGCAGTACGCGCATGCCCGGATCGCCTCGCTGCTCCGCAACGCAGCCGAGCTGGGCATCGACCGGGGGGAGTCGTTCGACCCCGGGCTGCTCAGTCACGAGCGGGAGAACGACCTGCTGCTGGCCCTCGCCCAGTTCCCAGGGGTGGTGGCCACGGCCGCTGAGCTGCGTGAGCCGCACCGGGTCGCCCGCTACCTCGAGGAGCTGGCCGGTGTCTACCACCGGTTCTACGACGTCTGCCGCGTGCTGCCGTTGGGCGACGAGGAGCCGGGTGACCTGCACAAGGCCCGGCTGTGGCTGATGGACGCGACCCGTACGGTGCTGTCCAACGGGCTCGACCTGCTCGGGGTCTCCGCGCCGGAGCGGATGTGAGCCGCTACGCGCACCCGGCCGGTGCGCGGCACGCCGAGGGCAGCGACCACACCCCGTCCTGGCTGGCGGTTCCCTCCGACGTCAACGCCCTCGTCCCGCAGGTCTGGGCGACCTCCGTCGAGCGCGGCCCGGACGGCGTGCTCACGGTCGGCGGCCTGGATGTGCGGGACCTCGCCGAGCAGTACGGGACGCCGGCCTACATCCTGGACGAGGCCGACTTCCGTTACCGGGCAGGGCTTTTCCGCGAGGCGTTCGGTCCCGACGCCGACGTCTACTACGCCGGCAAGGCCTTCCTGTGCACGGAGGTCGCACGCTGGGTCGACCAGGAGGGGCTCTGCCTGGACGTCTCGACCGGCGGTGAGCTCGCGGTGGCGCTGCGGGCCGGCTTCCCGCCCGAGCGGCTGGTCTTCCACGGCAACAACAAGAGTGTCGCCGAGATCGGCCGCGGGCTCGACGCCGGCGTGGGTCGGTTCGTCCTCGACAGCTTCGAGGAGATCGCCCGGATCGCTTACCTGGCAGCGGAACGCGGCATCCGGCCCCGCGTGATGATCCGGGTCACCGTCGGGGTCGAGGCACACACTCACGAGTACATCGCCACCGCCCACGAGGACCAGAAGTTCGGCTTCTCGCTGGCCAACGGCGCTGCGGCCGAGGCCGTACGGCGGGTGCTCATGTTGCCGTCGCTCGAGCTCCGCGGTCTCCACTCGCACATCGGCTCGCAGATCTTCGATCCTTCCGGGTTCGAGGTGGCCGCGCGCCGCATCATCGGGCTCCAGGCCGAGGTCCGCGACGAGCACGCCATCGAGCTGCCCGACCTGGACCTCGGCGGTGGCTTCGGCATCGCCTACACCAGTGCGGACGACCCCGAGCCGGTCAAGATCGTCGCGGCCGGCATCCTCGACGCCGTACGAGGAGAGTGCCTGCGGCACGGGCTTTCCACGCCTCGGCTCTCGATCGAGCCCGGTCGCGCGATCGTCGGTTCCAGTGCCTTCACGCTCTACGAGGTGGGTACGGTCAAGCCGGTCGACGTCGGCAACGGCGGCAGCCGGCTCTACGTCTCGGTCGACGGCGGCATGAGCGACAACATCCGGCCCGCGCTCTACGACGCCGCCTACTCCTGCCTGCTCGCCTCGCGGTCCTCCGACGCCCCGCCCGCACTGTCCCGGGTGGTCGGCAAGCACTGCGAGAGCGGCGACATCGTGGTGCACGACGAGTTCCTGCCGGCCGACGTCGCCCCCGGCGACCTGCTTGCCGTCCCGGGGACCGGGGCCTACTGCCGCTCGATGGCGAGCAACTACAACCATGTGCCGCGGCCACCGGTCGTCGCGATCGCCGGGGGATCGTCCCGGGTGATCGTGCGCCGCGAGACCGAGGACGACCTGCTGCGACTGGACGTGCCGTGACCGAGCTCCCTGCCAAGACGATCAAGGTTGCCCTGCTGGGCTGTGGCGTGGTCGGCTCCGAGGTCGTGCGGCTGCTGCACGACCACGCAGACGACATCACCAGCCGGGTCGGTGCGACCGTCGAGCTGGCCGGCATCGCCGTCCGCCGTCCCGGCAAGGTCCGCGACCTGCCGGTGGACCCGTCCCTGTTCACCAGCGACGCCGCGGCACTCGTGGGGCGCGAGGACATCGATGTCGTGGTGGAGGTCATCGGCGGCATCGAGCCGGCCCGCAGCCTGCTGCTGACCGCACTGCACCGCGGAGCCTCCGTCGTCACCGCCAACAAGGCGCTGCTGGCCGAGGACGGCCCGACGCTCTATGGTGCCGCCCGGGAGAACGGTGCGGACCTCTACTACGAAGCCAGCGTCGCGGGGGCCATCCCGTTGCTGCGCCCGCTGCGCGAATCCCTTGCCGGCGACCGGATCCGGCGGGTCCTCGGCATCGTCAACGGCACCACCAACTACGTGCTGTCGCGCATGCACGAGACCGGTGCCGGTTTCACCGAGGCGCTCGACGAGGCGACGGCACTGGGCTATGCCGAGGCCGACCCGACCGCCGACGTGGACGGCTTCGACGCAGCTGCCAAGGCGGCCATCCTCGCCTCGCTCGCCTTCCACACCCGGGTCACCGCAGCCGACGTCCACCGCGAGGGCATCTCCGACGTGACCGCTGCCGACGTGGCGAGTGCCCGCGCGATGGGGTGCGTGGTCAAGCTGCTCGCGATCGCCGAGCGCGGCTACGACGAGCGCGGTGAGTCCGTCGGGGTGCGCGTGCACCCGGCGATGATCCCCTCCTCGCACCCTCTGGCCAGTGTCGGCGACGCCTACAACGCCGTCTTCGTCGAGGCCGAGGCAGCCGGGCAGCTGATGTTCTACGGCCGTGGCGCCGGCGGGTCGCCGACCGCGAGCGCCGTGCTCGGTGACCTCGTCGCCGTCTGCCGCAACCGGCTCGCCGGCAGCCGGGGTGTCGGCGAGTCCGCCTACGCCGACCTGCGGGTGCGCCCGATGGGGGAGACCGTGACCCGCTACCACGTCAACCTCGACGTCGCCGACAAGGCCGGCGTCCTGGCGGCGGTCGCCCATGCCTTCGCCGCCCACGACGTGTCGATCCAGACCGTCCGCCAGGAAGGCCACGGGGACGACGCCTCCCTGGTCCTGGTCACGCACGCTGCGACCGACGCGGCACTGACCCGCACGGTCGACGAGCTGCGCTCCCTCGACGCCGTACGGGCAGTGGCCAGCGTGATGCGTGTCGAGGGCATGAGCTGACCGACGTTGAGTAACCTCGGCCGGACCCCAGTGATCAATGCCCGGATAGCCAATGCCCGGATAGAGGTGGCACGGTGACCGAGACCCGTCGCGTGATGTGGCGCGGGATCATCGAGGAGTACCGCGCCCGGATGCCGGTCTCCGCCGAGACTCCCGTGGTCACGATGGGCGAGGGCGGCACGCCGTTGGTACCGGCCGGCTACCTCTCCGGCCGTACCGGCTGCGACGTCTTCCTCAAGGTCGAGGGCGACAACCCGACCGGGTCGTTCAAGGACCGCGGGATGACCCTTGCCATCAGCAAGGCCGTCGAGGAGGGCTCCAAGGCGGTCATCTGCGCCTCCACCGGCAACACCAGCGCCAGCGCCGCCGCCTATGCCGCACGGGCCGGACTGACCTGCGCCGTCCTGGTGCCCACCGGCAAGATCGCGCTGGGCAAGATGGCGCAGGCCCTCGTCCACGGTGCTGTGCTGCTCCAGGTCGACGGCAACTTCGACGACTGCCTGATGCTGGCCAGCAAGCTGGCCATCGACTACCCGGTCACGCTGGTCAACCACATCAACCCGCACCGGATCGCCGGCCAGCGCAGCGCCGGCTTCGAGGTCTGCGACGCCCTCGGTGACGCGCCCGACGTGCACTGCCTCCCGGTCGGCAACGCCGGCAACATCACGGCGTACTGGATGGCCTACCAGGAGTACCACTCCGACGGTCTGACCACGCGGTTGCCGGTGATGCGCGGCTTTCAGGCCGCCGGCTCCGCGCCGATCGTCCGCGGCGAGGTCGTTCTCGAACCGCGGACGATCGCGACCGCCATCCGGATCGGCAACCCGGCCTCGTGGAGCAAGGCCCTCGACGTGCGCGACCAGTCCGGCGGCGCCATCGAGTCGGTCACCGACAAGCAGATCCTCGAGGCCTACCGGCTGCTGGCCCGCAACGAGGGGGTCTTCGTCGAGCCGTCGTCGGCCGCCAGCGTCGCGGGACTGCTGCAGGCGGCAGCGCAAGGCACCCTCGGCGAGGGCAAACGGGTCGTCTGCACGGTGACCGGCCACGGCCTCAAGGACCCCGAGTGGGCGATCGCCGGCGCCCCGGCGCCCAGGACGATCCCGGCCGACGTGTCCGTTGCCGCCGCCGCGCTCGGGCTGGCCTAGACCTTGTCGCCGTTGCCGGCCTTCCGCGCAGCCCCCGTACGGGTGCGGGTCCCCGCCACCTCGGCCAACCTCGGGCCCGGTTTCGACAGCCTCGGCCTCGCGCTCGGTCTCTACGACGACCTGGCGGTGCGGATCACCGATGACGGCATCGCGGTGGACGTCCACGGCGAGGGGGCCGATGAGGTGCCCCGCAACGGCAAACACCTTGTCGTACGGGCAATGCAGGCCACCTTCGCCCGGCTCGGCGGCCAGCCTCGCGGCATCGAGCTGAGCTGCGCCAACCGCATCCCGCACGGCCGCGGGCTCGGCTCGTCCGCAGCGGCCATCTGCGCCGGCATCACCGCCGCGCGGGCGCTGACGCTGGCCGGCGACCAGACCATCGACGACGACGCTGCGTTCGCGCTGGCCAACGAGCTCGAGGGGCATCCCGACAACGTCGCCGCCTGCATGTACGGAGGTCTGACCATCGCCTGGACCGGCGGCGACGGCGCTCGGGCGGTCCGGCTCGATCCGTCGTCACAGATCGTCCCGGTCGTCTTCGTGCCGCCCGGCCAGCTGGCCACGGCCAAGGCCCGCAGGCTGCTGCCCGAGTCCGTGCCACACCCTGACGCAGCGGCCAACGCCGGTCGCGCTGCGTTACTGGTCGAGGCGATGACCCGGCGCCCGGAACTGCTGCTCGACGCGACCGAGGACCGGCTGCACCAGTCCTACCGGGCGCCGGCCATGAAGCGCAGCGCCGGCCTGGTGGCCAAGCTGCGGGACGCCGGCATCGCGGCCGT
>JAWWOM010000204.1:0-10583 GCA_033851655.1 Frankiales bacterium | reverse complement strand
TGCGTTTCGTCAATGGATCTGGCCCCAGTTGCCGTCACGAATGTTGGCCCCAGCTCAGGCCATCGGCTGTGGTGGCCCGTTAGGAGGCTGACGGATCGACTGGACTGAGCAGGAACCGCCGAGTCGTGTCCGGCATCGCCTACCCGCTCATCCGCGACGCACCACTCGCCCCTTTCGCGCTTGTCTGGCGCACAGCCGCCGAAACCGATCACATCCGAACCTTTGCCAGCGTAGTCACCGAGCTGGGCCCGATATCCCATGACGTCGGCGCGGCCCCGCCAACCCCGGAGACTCTGATGTGCTGATGTCCTACCCGGCGGGCAGGATGGGCGCGGGAGGTACAGATGAGCGACATCGCGGACGTTCCACCCGCCGTTGTGGGCCAGCTCCGGGTGATCTGCGGGGAGCTGCCCGAGGCGTACGAGGAGCCGGCGTGGATCGGCCTGCGGTGGCGGGTTCGCCGGCGGACGTTCCTGCACGTCTACACCACCGACGGCAGGCGGTCGGCGTACATCGATATGGACGATCCGGCCATCCTAATGACCTTCCGGGCGCCGCCCGGGGAGTTGGCCGCGCTGGCGCATGCCGGCCCTCCGTTCTTCCGGGCCGACTGGGGTGTGAATGTCGTGGGAATGGTGCTGGACGACGAGACGGACTGGGTCGAGGTTGCCGAGCTGGTGACGGACAGCTATCGCGTGCAGGCGCCCCGCCGCCTCGCGTTCCGGCTGAAGGCAGGTGGATGAACCGCCGGCTACCTCCCGACGTTGCCGCTTATCCAGGTTCGGTGCTGAGAAACATTCCTATTCACGGTGGGATAGGTCGGGTTGCCGCACTGGCCAGAGATATTTCAGGAGACGATTCCGATGACGACATCACCCAGTGCCGCATGCTCCGGCCGTCTGGCGGGATTTGCGGGTGCAGTTCATTCCGGGCGTGATCGGCTTCACGAACTGGTAGATGCCTTCGCAGGTCCACCGCGGCGTGACATCGAGGAAGACCTCGCGTCGTTCGTTGGGGAAGCCCGCATTGCTGGTCTTTCCGTAGCCGGTCGTGACTACCTCGCCGGTCGGCACCGCGCCCTGGCTGGGCAGTGCGGGTGCGATGAGGGGCTCTGACAGCAAGATGGGCTGGTCAAGCGCAGGATCGCGAGATCGCCGTCCATTGCCGGGACGCGCCTTCACTCGGTTCGGGCACCGGCCTCGAGCACGGTGAGGTCGCGGACCGCGTACCGGTGATGCTCGGCCTCTTCCTTGAGTACGACGCTGAGGCAGCGGCGTACGACGTAGTCCTTGTCCGGGTAGGGGTCGGCCGGCTTGCGACCACATACCCGGTCGAGCTCGGCCTCGGTGAGCTCGTCGACGGCTCGGCGCATCGTGGCCATGCGGGCCAGCCGCGGCGCGAGTACCTCGTCGAGCGTCGGGGTGGCATCGAGGGTGAGCCCGAGCTTCGCCGATGCTTCGGCCGGCATCCCGCCGCCAGGAAGGCCCAACGGGTGGTACGGCGCGTCCTCCTCGAGCACGGCGTTGCCGATCCAGGCATCGCTGGCCATCAGCAGATGCCGCTGCGTCTCGACGAACGACCACTCGCCGTCGACCTGCTCGTGCAGCTTCGCCTCGGGTAGGCGCCTGGCGCGGTAGAGCGTCTCCTCCCATTGCTTCTCGATGGCATCCCAAGCGGCCCGGTATTCGGCGGCGGACGTGGCCTCACGGGCCAGCACCCGGTTGGGATGCAGCCGGTCGAGCTCGGCCTCGACGTAGGCGGTCACGTCGACGTCGTTGACAACGACACGCTCGAAGCCGCCACCGAGGGAGACGTTGCCCCCATAGCAGTCCACGATCTTCAGGCCGGTGACGTCGCAATCGCGAATCTCGAGGCCGGAGAGGTCGCACAGGTGGATGCGGGCACCACGGAACTGGTCACTTTGGGTGTACTCAGCAGGCATCGGGACAATTTCCCGTATCCGTCTGCGTTTCGTCAAGATCTCGGGCCCCAGTGGTTGTCACGAATGTTGGCCCCTGAGTCGTTCAGGTAGGAAGATCGGACGATGAGTGAGGACGTCGTGTGGCGGCTGCTCGAGTGGGTTGATGGGCCTGCCGCTGAGCACAAGGACGTGGTTCGGGATGTCCTCGGGAGGCATCCAGAGATCGACGGTCTGACCGAGGAATGGTTGCGCGTCGATGTCGTGTGTGGACGGGATGGCGTTTCCCGCAAGCGGTTCATGGTCCGAACCAGTCCGCCGCCGGTGCGGCAGCGAAGGAGGCCTAGGCGCCTTCCGTGAGGTCAGCTGCCGCGCTTCCGGCGGGCGGTGGTCTTGCTGGTCCGTAGCCGGTAGGAGGTGGTGCCGGTTTCGAGGATGTGGGCGTTGAAGGTGACCCTGTCGACGATGGCGGCGACGAGGCGCGGGTCGGGGAACACGGTGCCCCACTCGGAGAACGGCAGGTTCGTCGCGATCGCGATGGAGGCGCGTTCTTCGCGTTCGGTGATGATCTGGAACAGCAGCTCAGCCCCTCGGGGGTCGATCTGGACGTAGCCGAGCTCGTCGAGGAGCAGCAGGTCGAGGCGTCCGTAGCGGGCCACGACCCGGGATAGCAGCCGTTCGTCGGCGGCTTCGACGAGCTCATTGACCAGCTGCGCGGTGGTCGCGTAGCGGACCCGGCGTCCTTGTTCGCAGGCCGCGAGACCGAGGCCGATGAGCAGGTGTGATTTCCCGGTGCCGGAGTCCCCGAGCAGCACCACCGGTTCGCCGGCGTCCATGTAGTGCCCCGCGGCCAAGTGCCCGAGGGTGGCCGCGGGGATGGTCGGGACGGCGCCGACGTTGAACTCGGCCAGCCGCTTCAACCGCGGGAACCGTGCCTCGGCGATGCGCCGTGCCCGCCGGGTGGCGGTGCGGGTGTCGACCTCGGCGGCGAGAACCTCGGCGAGGTAGCCAAGGTGGGACTGCCGTTCCCGCAGGGCGATCTCCGCCAGCGGGGTTGCCTCGGTCCTGACGGTCGGCAGGTGCAGTTCCCGTGCGGCGGCGCCGATCGAGGCTTGCGCCGCCGCGTCCACCGCGCTCGCGCCCGCGGTGGCCCTGGTTGTGGTGGTGGTCATGTTCCGCTCCCGCTCAGCAGCTGGTCGTAGTCGGTCAAGGTCGGCGCTGGGCGGTCGTAGCGGGCCAGCACCCCGATCGGGATCACCGCGGCCACCGGGGTCTGCTCCCGGCGGGCGTCGATCAGGACCAGCTGCGGATCGAGCGACCCGGATGCGACGGCGCGGTCCATCGCCGCGGTCAGCGCGGCCGCGGGCATGGTCCGGTGCGCGAGCAGGACCTCGATCAGAGCGCGGGTGCCGGCGGCATCGCCGCGGGCCCGACGGGCGGCGTCCCAGTAGCCCTGGTGGGAGGCGGTGAACAACCCGCGGCCCTTCGCCTGCGCCAGCGCGGTCGCACCAGGCAGCGCACCCGGCTTGGTCTTGAGCACCTCGAGGTAGTGGTCCAGGGCGAGCACCTCGACGTACTTCCCGACCGCCCGGTCATGACGGGCTGCCACCTTGGCGCCGTCGAACACCTCGACCGTGCGGGCAGACAGCCGGACGGCCAGCCGGCGGCCGGCGAAGCGGGCCGGGACGGAGTAGAAGCACTGCCGCACCGACACTCTGGCCCGGTTGTCGACCCGCGCCTCCATCAACCGGGCCGGGTCGAACACCTCCCCTGGCAGTCGCATCAACGCGGGTGCTTCGGCGGCGAACGCCGCGCCGACGGTGCGTGGTCGCCCGGTGATCACCCGACTCTCGTCGATCACGTCGCGGCCGCGATGCGCTCGTTCAACGCCGCAAGGGACGTCACTTTGGGGAGGGGGACCAGGTGGCGGCGCCGGAACCGGCCGATCTCACCTTCGACGCCGCCTTTCTCGTGCGCGCCGACGAGTCCTGGCCGGCAGAAGAACGAGTCGAAGCCGTAGTGCGAGCGCAGCGCGACGAACCGTTCCGACTCCAGGCGGTCCCGGCCGCGCAGCACCCGGGTCACCGCAGGCTTCAAGTTGTCGTAGCGGACCAGCGCCGGGACACCGCCGAAGTGGTTGAACGCCAGCACATGTCCTTCCAGGAACGCCTCCTGCGCCTGCGTGCCGAAGGAGATATGGAACGCCCGACCGGAGTGCGACAACCGCATCACGAACAACCAGCACTTCACCGGCACCCCGGCAATCACCGCAAGGAACTCCCCGAAGTCGACCTCCGCTTCGGCACCCGGTAGGTGGGTCTGCGGGATCGCCACCTCAACCTGGTTCAGCCCGAGCTCGGTCCGGCGGCGTGCGACGTGGCGGGACACCGTGATCTCCGACACCGTCGCACCGTGCTCGGCGACCAGGCGTTGCCAGACCCGTCGGGCGGTGTGCCGCTGCTTGCGCGGCACGTCCCGGTCGCCCAGCAGCCAGCCGTCGATCACCGCCACCCACGGCTCGATCGCCGGCCGCGACCGCGGCGGGTAGGTCTTCCGCGGTGGCGGCACCGGCGAGGCCAACGCTTGCCGCACCACCCGCCGGTGCACCCCGTGCCGGTCCGCCAGCTCGTGGATCGACAGGCCTTCCAGCCGCTTGTCCCGCCTGATCTGCTCGAACAACTCCACCCGTGACCGCATCCTGACCGACCCTCACGTCGACGACACCGACACGAGGCATCACAACCGGGGTGGGGCCAACATTCGTGACGACACACCGCCCACCACCAGCACGGCCATCACCACCCTGCCGGGGCCAGAATTCGTGACGACAACCCGTCCCGGTGGGGCCATGTCAGGTGACCACACTCAATCCTCACCTCCCGATCGCCCGCCAGGTATCGCAGACTAGCCCGCGGGTAGGCAGCGTGGATCTGCTGCTAGCCGCAGCCATCAGAACCACACACCAGCCCTCTCACGTCGGCCCAGACTCTCGCAAGATGGACCAGGAAACGGGGGGCCGGACAGTGGTGTCCAGCCAACGGGGGCCGGACAAGTTGGGTTATTCGTGGATGACCTGTGTGGTGAACAAGATCGCGCCGGTCTTGGCATCGACCAGAGAAACCTGAGAGCAGGGGTACAGCTTGTGCGGTGCCGCCGTGTGCCCAGGCAGCTGCGGTACGTTGCCGGCAAGCTGTGAGCACTGGAAGCCCGTCCAGGACAGCACCCATTCTGGGGTGTTGTTGAGCGTAGGTGTGCTGGTGCCGTTAGCGTTCTCGATCGTGCCGATGTCGCTGGTCACCCGGGCGAAGGTAATGGTGGGTGGGACGTCGGTTCTGCAGTGGGCAGGCCCTGTCTGGCAGCCTGCGTAGGCCTGAGTCGCGCTGATGGTGGGGGCGTCCCCGGCTTGCGGTGGCGTCAAGTTGACATTGACTCCTTGGAACGTGGCCACGGCAGCACTCAGCCGGCCGCCCGAGACAGCCGTCGGGTAGCCCGACGGTGCCGAAATCGCCACGCCGGACGCCGCGACGGCCCCGGTTGCTGAGAACCCGCCCGCTGGCCTCGCGGTGGCGACGGCTGCCGTGGTTGGGCCCGCCGCCGGCGCGCCTAGCGCAGTGGACCTGGAGTGTCCAGAATTGATGTGCAGGACGGCCCCCGCCCCGACCATCGCCAGCACCAGCCCAGTTGCTCCGATCACGGAGGTGCGGCGCCTGTTCACGCGGTGCCTCTTGGTCGCTCCCGTCGCTAGTCCGCGCGGCACCGCGTTCTCAACGGAACTGTCTGGCGGGCCCGGATGGTCGCTGAGGGCCACGTCTTCTACGCCTCCAGTTCCTCCGAGTTCGCCGCGCTGCGGACTCCACTGCACGTTGGGTACAGCGAAGAGACCTACAACGTGGCGAGCACGATCCTCGGCAGCCCGTCGACGCCGACAGATGCGCAGCATCTGCAGGTGCAAACTACTCCACCAACGCCTTCGAGGACGCGTGCAACCAAGTTAACCTTGGGGAATCCGCCTTCCAATCCAACGTGGTCCCCTACTACAAGACGAGAGCGCTAGCCTGCGACCACTTGCAGTGGTGGAACACCAGAAATCCCTGGCTATGGCCTCGATCGTGCACCGCCCTCTCGGCGACGGCCATCAGAGCCCCTCCCGGTTGCCATTGCGACACCCTGGAACCAAGTTTCCACTCCATCCAGCTGGCGCGGGCCCAGTCTTCCTTAACGACACCCCACGTCGCCAACACCGGGGGGGTCAGAAGCGTCTTGGTAAGTCGGCCGAGGGCGGCGCCGAACGCCAGAGGATCGGTGACTGCGACGCCACGGCCCCGATCGCCTTCACCCTCGGTACACGGATGGGCTAGTGCCATGGGAAGGAAGTCGTTCCCATGTCCGGTCACGGGCCGGCACCCTAGAAGGCGTCGACACCTGGGTGTCGGCCGAGCGCGGTGTCAGACGGGCGAGGTCAGCCGCCATCGCCGCGGAGCCAAACGCCTTGCGCGGCCGAGACCACCTCGGGCAGCGGTCAACGACGAGGCCAACCGGTCATAGTGCAGGAGTGGGATTAGTCAGCGCTCGGTGCCTACCCGGCCGGCGGCGCAGCCCCCTGGCTCCACGGGGTCTGCTCCCCGCGTTGAGCGCGGTCGTGGTGGGAGGCTCCTTCCTCGCCGTTCGCTTCGCTATCGCCGCCGGGCGGATGCCGATCCTCGACGACTTCAGCCGCAGCGACTCGGGCCAGTACCTCAGCATCGCCCGGCGCGGCTACTGGTCGCGCACCGTCCACTGCCACAGTTACGTTCACCAGGTGTCGCACCTGTGCGGCAACATCGGCTGGTTCCCGGGCTACCCGGCGCTGATCAGGGCCGTCGGAACGGTCACCACCGGCTCATTTCTTGTTGCCGCACTGGTGGTGAGCTGGCTCGGCTGGCTGCAGCTCCTGCGGATGATCTGGGTTCTCTCAGACGGCCAGGGCAACCTCTCCCGGTGGCTGTGCCTGCTGGTTGCGGCCTTCTTCCCCGGCCAAGTGTTCTTCGGCACGATGTTCCCGATGTCGCTGGCGCTCGGGACGTCCCTGCTCTGTATCGACGCTGCGGTGAGACAGAACCGGCGCGGCCTCGCGACCTTCGCCGGCTTCGTGGCCGGCACGAGCTACCTTGCCATGACGGTGACCGCACCCGCGCTCCTCCTGGCTTTGCTTCTGCCGGAGGGCCGGCGACACCGGGGTTCCGTTGTCCTCGCCGCAGGGTCGGTGCTGGCCGGGCTCGGGGCCGTCCTGCTGTACGCGCAACTCAGCCTCCGCCGGTGGGATGCCTACTTCGTCAGCGCCCAGCAGCAGTACGGCGTGGGATTCAACAGCCCCTACACGCTGATCGTCCGTCATATGTCACCGCTGTGGAAGCCTGGCGCCAGCGCAGTCCGGCTGACGACCGTCCAGCAGAGCGTGCTGCTAATCCTGCTGCTGATCGTCTCCCTAAGCCTCACCGCGCACGCCTGGGCACGCGAGCGCAGGTTGCCGGCCATCGACCTGGTGCTCACCAGCGCGGCCTGTGGGATGTGGCTGCTGCCCTACCTTGCCGGCGGCGGCCTCAGTGTGTGGCGGTCCGAGGCCTGCACGATCGTCCTCGTACCACTCCTGCGCCGAGCTCCTCGGTGGCTGCTGGTCCTGCTATTGGTCGGCTGTGTTGTCGTCGCGTGGAAGATGGGCGGCTGGTTCTACCTGCGGCGCCTGCCCTGACCAACTTCGCCCTCATTTGAAAGACATCAGCCATCGTCACCACCGGCAGGTAGGTTTGCAGCCACGATGTGGGCCTGCACCGAGTGCCGTTGCCAGGCGTTGCTCGCGGACACGTGGGCCAGGGCCTCCCAACCTGTCGAGGTACGTTCCGACGCGCCCCGCCGGGCTGGAAATGGCCCGCAGCCCCGTTCCGGTCGCCGATCGGCATTTGCGACGGGGACGACCACGGCGCAGTCGTGATGCGCGCCGCGCCTGACGGACGGACGCGGTGAACCTGGCGGTCTCGTGCGGCGTCCTCGTGGCGACGAGGGAAGGGCGACCGTGGAGGACGAAGGGCGTGGCCGCGGCGTGGACTGGTCGCTGGCCGCGAGTGGTCGGTTGGTGTCGTGGTGCCGGTCTTCCCACAGGCCCGTTCTGGGCAGCGGCCGAGGCCACCGCCGAGGGTTTGTCGTCGCCGTCGCGGTGGCGCTCGGCCTGTCCGGTTGTGCGTCCTCGTCCACGACCAGGCCCCGTGCGGCGGCGACAGCCCCGGCGACCGCCGCTGTTCTAAGGGGACCTGCCAGTTCGGCCGCCTTGCCCACGACGTCAGCTACCCCGGCCCAGGCACCGAGTTCTGGTGCGAGCGCTACCCCGCCTGCCATGCCCTCGTTCTTGCCCTCGCAGCTGTACCCGTCCACTCCGGCGAACTCGCTAGTCGTGCCGTGGGCCGATCTGCCGTACCTACCGCCAGTCAGTTCGGATAGCAGCGCAAGCCCGGCCGGCAAGCCTCGGTGGTGTAGAGCGGCGGACCTGCGTTTGGGGGCGCAGACGGGCGGAGACGCCGCGTCGGACATGCGTTTCTACAGCTTCTCGGTGACCGCGATACCGGGTGTTAGGTGCAGTCTGCAGGGCTATCCCGTGATCCACCTGAGCAGCCCAACGGGGAGTTGGTCAGCGGCCAGCGTGCCGCTGAACGACTTCGCCGTGCCATCCGGTCAGATCGTGGACGCCCGGCATCCAGCCACCATCGGGTTCCGGTGGCTGCTGAGCGACGACGCCGGCCGCTCCACCAACACCCAGGCAGGAACGATCGAGGTGACGGTCGACCTGCCCCACACCGGAGGTGCCCTCGCCTCCTCGATGAATGTCTTCGGCACCATCCGGGCCGGTACCCCGGCGGTCGTGGGTCGCGTCCTCGCCGAGCCGCTGTCCGCCCAGGCCGGCGCTGTGACCTTTTACGGGGGTGTGTACCAGACCGGCCTCGCTGGCCGCATCCGCCTGGCTGCCACCTCCCTGCAGCCGGGATCCAGTTTCACCTACAAGGTCTGGGTCACGGGAGCGTCGACCGGGACTGCACTGCTGCCCGGATGTGTGGGCTACCGCGAACGCCTCGTGAAGGTGGATACCGGCACCACCCTGGCCACGGAGGATCACGAGCTGAACTGCGCCGCCGTTCCACAGCTGCCGCCCTCTGGACGGCTGTTCAGCATGCAGATCCACGTTCCAGCCGCCGTCGCAGCCGGATCCCACCTCGAGTTGGAGTGGGAACCCGACGCCCAGGGTCCCTACCCGGTGGGCGTCAGCTCCTCGCCGACACTCACCGTCAAGTAGCGAACGCAGCGGAACCCAGCGTCGAAGCAGCCGAGGCGCACCTCGCGGCCGGTGAGTGCGTCCAGCGCGAGTTCCGACTCCAGCCATCACCGAGAGGCGAACGTCATCCGGCACACCGCGCGGCCGCGGTTGTGGCGGCCTCCGAACCGACGAGGCGGTCACCGATAGCCGATCGGTGACTGACACAGCGCCGTTCTTGTCTCCCTGGGCTGGAGATGAGCGGGGTGCGCACAGGATCGCGTGGGTCTTGGCCTTGCCTTCGGCACAGCCGAGTGTTTCTCTCATGGGCATGCGCAGCGTGCCGGGGTTGGGTGCGGAACCGACCGGCGGTGCCCTGCGTCCAACAGCCATGCGAATCCGCACAGTGATGCTAGGCGTGACGCTGGCCTCCCTCACCGGCTGCGGTGCCGCAGCGGCGGGTACGCTAGGCGCATCACCGACTTCCGCCGCTGTGACCTCGGACACGCGGACGGCGTCCGCGTCGACTTCACCGATGAGCCTGTCCACTTCGCCAACGGCGGCCACGCGGTCGGGCGTCGCCTCGGCCTCGCCAAGTGTGCCGCCTGAGTTCGCGACGGCCTGCGGGAAGCCCGGCATCTCGATCGTGGTCAGGCAGGTCCCGGTGACTGTGAGGCACCGGGACTGTGACCTGACCGGCGTGACTATCAGCCTGCGGGATGACGGGACGGGCATGCCCGTGCCGGGGCTGGGCGAAGAGGCCCGCAGTCAGCCGGATGTCGAAGCGGGCTACCCCCAGCCCGCCGGGCTTGATATCGCGGTGGACGCGAAGACCGGCGACGTCACCGTCTCCAGCTACTAGCCCCCGTCGCGGCCAGGCTCGCACCTACAGCATGATGGCCGGTGCCATCAACGGCCAGAGGCTGTTGCATCTGCCGATCCCCCGTCGGGAGCGGTGGGTGTCGCAACACCGGCGTGACCACGACGTTCGCGTCCGTGGCCACCGGCGGCCAGTCGAGCGCATTCCTGCGGTCGGAGCCTGCTGTTCCAATGTGCAACCCCTCATCATGCGAGCACACGCGCACCCCTAGCCCAGCTTGTCGAGCAGGCGCATCAGCAGGTCAGCAAGCAGTACCACCTCGGCGGCCTCGGTCGCGTCCCCGAAGTCCACTCGGCGGTGACTCGCCGGGTTCTTGAACAAGCCGATCGCTCCCGCGAACAGGTTCATGACCGCTACGGACTCGCCGGGCTCGTCTTCCGTGCGGTAAAGCGGCCCACCGTCACCCCCGTCTCCCTTCGGCAACCGGAACGCCTGCTGCATGAGGGTCGTACCCACTAGCGACGATGGGAGAGCCGACAGGGCACGTACGCGCACCTCTACCTCCTTCA
>JAWWOM010000197.1:0-3562 GCA_033851655.1 Frankiales bacterium | reverse complement strand
AGCAGCTCCACGAGCACGACCGGGAGCGCCGGTGTCGTTCCCGCCGCGGACATCGCCGGCCACACGGCCACCGTCACCAGCGGTGACACCGGGTTCCTGGTGCTGACCAACATCACCGGGCTGCAGGTCCAGGCGAGCTTCTCCGAGGACGACACGGCGTTGCTCAAGATCGGCCAGGGCGCCACCGTCACCCTGAACGCGCTGCCCAACACCCCGATCAACGCCAGTGTCGCCTCGATCGCCTCGACCGGTACCTCCACCAGCGGCGTCGTGTCCTACACCGTCGACCTCACCCTCAAGAACCCGCCGGCCGGCCTCAAGCCCAGCCAGTCCGGCAGCGTGTCGGTCATCCTCAAGGAGGCTGACAACGCGCTGTACGTGCCGAGCACCGCGGTCACCACGGCCGGTGGCGCCTCCACGGTGACGGTGGTCAACGGCAGCACCCAGACCCGTACGCCGGTCACCATCGGCGTCGTCGGTGACAGCACGACCGAGATCAAGTCCGGCCTGACCCTCGGCCAGACCGTCGCCCTGACGACGGCCACGACCGGCAGCACCGGCTTCCCGACCGGCGGTTTCCCGGCCGGCGGCAGAGGAGCCGGCGCCGTCACCGGCGGCATCGGCGGAGCTCTCGGATGACCGCCGGCCAGCAGGACAACCGACCGGTCATCGAGATCGCCGCCGCGGTCAAGACCTACGGCGAGGGCGAGACAGCCGTGCACGCCCTGCGCGGCGTCGACCTGGTCGTCGAGCGCGGCGACTACGTGGCCATCATGGGCGCCTCCGGCTCGGGCAAGTCGACGCTGATGAACGTCATCGGCTGCCTCGACGTGCTGACCTCCGGCCTCTACCGGCTCGACGGCATCGACGTCAGCGGGCTCGCCGAGTCGCAGCTGTCCCTGGTCCGCAACCGGCGGATCGGCTTCATCTTCCAGGCGTTCAACCTGATCGCCCGGACGACCGCACTGGCCAACGTCGAGCTGCCGCTGGCCTACGCGGGCATCAAGGCCGGCGAGCGCCGCCGCAGGGCGCTCGCCGCCCTTGACCTGGTCGGCCTGGCCGATCGGGTCGACCACGAGCCGAACGAGCTCTCCGGAGGCCAGCAGCAGCGGGTCGCGGTAGCGCGGGCACTTGTCACAGCTCCCGCGCTGCTGCTCGCCGATGAGCCCACCGGCAACCTGGACACCAAGTCCACCCACGAGGTGCTCGGCATCTTCGACCGACTCAGTCTCAGCGGACGGACCATCGTGATCATCACGCACGAGGACGACGTGGCTTCCCACGCCAAGCGGATCGTCCGGCTCGTCGACGGCGAGATCATCACCGACGTCCGGCAGGCCGCGGTCTCCGGGCCGCCGCCGCGCCATGCGTCGGCTGCCGCCACGGCTGGCCTGTCATGAGCCCGTTCGAGGTCATGCGGTTCGCCTTGGTGGGCCTGGGCGCGAACAAGCTGCGCAGTGCGCTCACCACCCTCGGCATCCTCATCGGAGTCGGGTCGGTGATCCTCCTGGTCGCGGTCGGAAACGGCTCCAGCAAGGCGATCCAGGCCAACATCGACAAGCTCGGCACGAACATGCTCACCGTGTCGCACAGCGGCGGAGGGTTCGGCCGCAACCGGTCGGCCAACGCGGCGGCCACGACCAAGGACCTGACCGTCGCCGACGCCCAGGCCCTCGTCGACCCCTACGCTGCTCCTGACGTCAAGAGCGCGTCCCCTGTGGCGTCCACGACCGAGAATGCCGTCTACGCAGGCGTTTCCACGTCGATCCCGGCCTTCATCGGTACGTACCCCAGCTATTTCGAGGCGACCAACAACCCGGTGTCCTCGGGGACGTACTTCACGAACGCCGACGTGACCAGTGGCCGCAAGGTGATCGTGCTGGGTCAGACGGTGGTCACCAACCTCTTCGGTGACATCGACCCGATCGACAAGCAGATCACCGTCAACGGCACCCCGTTCACCGTCATCGGTGTACTCAAGGCCAAGGGCTCCACCGGCTTCACCGACGCCGACAACACGGCCATCGCTCCGCTGACCACGGTGCAGCAGGCCTTCACCGGCTATGGCAGCCTGAGCCAGGTCATCGTCGAGGCCAACAACGCGGCGACCATCAACCAGGCCCAGGCCGAGGTCACCACGATCCTGGACACCCGGCACAAGATCACCAACCCGGCGAACGCCGACTTCCGGATCCTCAACCAGGCCAGCCTGCTCACCGCCAGCACGTCGACGTCGAAGACCTTCACGGTGCTGCTCGGGGCGGTCGCCGCGATCTCGCTGCTGGTCGGCGGCATCGGCATCACGAACATCATGCTGGTCACGGTCACCGAACGGACCCGGGAGATCGGCATCCGCAAGGCGATCGGAGCTCCACGAGGGGCCATCCTCGGCCAGTTCCTGGTCGAGGCGACCCTGCTGTCCCTGATCGGTGGCGCACTCGGGGTTCTCGGGGGATACGTCGGCTCGCACTTCACGATCGTCGGAGTGAAGCCGGTCATCGTCCCCAGCTCCATCGCACTGGCGTTCGGGGTGTCCGTGGTCATCGGGCTGTTCTTCGGTGGCTACCCGGCCAACCGGGCCGCCTCACTGCGGCCCATCGACGCTCTCCGCTACGAATAGCCGCTCACCTTCGCGAAAGAGAGTTCTGTATGCCCAGCATCCGCCGACGTGGTGGCGAGACGATCGACGACGGCCTCGACCTGCTGCCCGTATCCCCGGAGGCCGTGATCGAGCCGCAGTCCACTGTCATCGTGAACAGCGCAGCCAAAGGCGCCGTGCCGCCGGTCACCGACCTGCCGCAGGACCTGCTGAACGCGCCGGTCGGGATGGAGGACGACCTGGCGCACGCGCTGGCGGCCCGGCCGCCCCGGCGCAAGCTGCCCGGTGTCACGGCGTTCCTCGGTGCCGCCGTACTGGTGGCCGGGGGCTTTCTCGGCGGGGTCCTCACCCAGAAGCATCAGGCCGGCTCGAGCGCGAGCAGCTCGGCCACGGCGCTCGCTGCGGCGTTCCGCAACCGGGCGGGGACCGGAGCGGCCGGGGGGACCGGGGCTGCAGGCGCGGCGGGGGGTACGGGTGCTGCGACGACGGCCGGTGGGGCCGCCACGACCACCGGCACGGTGAAGCTCGTGGACGGCAACACGATCTACCTCACCGCGACCGACGGCAGCATCCTCAAGATCACCACCGGATCGGGCACGGCGATCAAGGTGACCAAGAACGGCGTCGCGTCGGACCTGGCGCCGGGCACGGCGGTCGTGGTTCAGGGCGCCACCGGCGCCGACGGGGTGATCAAGGCGACCACGGTCACCGAGGGCGGTGGCGGTGGCGCCGGTGCCGGCTTCGGTGGCGGGCGCATCCGTCTGGGAGGCGGCGGAGCAGGTGGCGGTGGCGCAGGTGCAGGTGGAGCTGGCGGAGGTGGCGCAGGTGGAGCGGCGGGAGGCAATGCCGGTGGCTAGCAGTCTGAGCAACCTGAGCGTCGGCAATACTGGCGCGATGAGCGGTGACGCAAGACCAGAGGCCCGGCTGCTGGTCGTCGACGACGAACCGAACATCGTCGAGCTG
>JAWWOM010000137.1:0-5958 GCA_033851655.1 Frankiales bacterium | reverse complement strand
GGTCTGAAGGTGAAGCGCTACCAGGCCGTACTCATCGATGCGGTCGTCGGCACGGCGTTGTCGGTCTATGCGTTGTTCGTCTTCGACTTCACGAACTCGTTCATCTCCTTCCTTTCCCTGATGGTGCTGTGGCTCGCTCCGTGGTGCGGCATCTATCTGGCCGACATGGGGCTGCGGCGGGGCAACTACGACGTCCATGCTCTGCACCGGAGAGACGGTGCGTACGGGTATCGACGCGGCGTCAACCCCGTGGCCCTCGGATGGTTCGCTGCGGGAATCGTCGGCGCGGCGCTGTTCTCCAGCAGCTCGGTATTCGTAGGTCCGCTGGTCGGGACCGTCGGAGGTGGGGACATCTCCTTGTACGTCGGTCTTTTGGTGGCGCTCGTCGGTTACTACGTCACGATGCGCGGCCGCCTCGCTCCCTCCGGCGGGCTCCAGGCGCCGGAGTCCATCGCAGAGGTGATGGTGACCGACCGGGTCGCGCCTGGCACCACCATCGAGGAGACGCCCGTATGACGACCATTCATGAGGTGGGGCCGGCGGCGCCGGACGACGTACCTCCGTCGGCCTGGTTCGACGTCCGCCCCCTCGAAGACGGCGTCTTCCTCATCGCCGAGCCGGGCCACGTGAACAGCTTCCTCGTCGTTGGCGACGATCGGGCGGTACTTCTCGACACGGGCTTGGGAGTCGGCGACATCCGCGCGGTCGCCGAAGGTCTCTCGGGCAAGCCGCTCTCCGTGGTCAACACCCACTATCACTTCGACCACACAGGAGGTAACCGACAGTTCGACCAGATCGCCATCCATCGCGAGGGCGCCCACCTGCTCGCCCAGCCCTCGCCGCCGGGTCTCGCACAGGGCTATATGGACTACACCAGGCAGATGATCGCCGCGTGGCGCGGGTACAAGCAGCTCGACGACAGCTTCTTCCACCTCGTCACGGCGGAGACTCTGGTCCGCGAGCTCCCACCCGCCTTCGACCCGACGACGTACTCCGTCGAACCCTCAACCGCAACTCGTCTGCTCGACGACGGCGACGAGATCGACCTCGGCGGCCGGGTCCTCCGCGTTCTGCACACCCCCGGACACTCACCGGACAGCATCAGCCTCTTCGACGAGCACAACGGGTTGCTCTTCGGAGGTGACACCATCAATACCGGACCGATCTACGCTCAGCTGGAGGACTCCGACCTGATGGCCTTCACCAGATCCACCCGTCGCCTCGCGGACCTCAGCGAGGCCGTTCGCCGCGTGTTCGTCTGCCACTTCATGAGGGTGGACAATCCGTCGTCGCTGCTCGTCGAGATCGCCGACGGGTTCGAACAGCTGCTCGCGGGCACCGCGCCGTACCGCGACAACGCGGACTGCCTGGGCTATCCGGTGCGTGAGGCATGCTTCGACCGCTTCTCTGTCTTCGTCGCGGGTGAGGCAGGAGGCACACAAGTTTCATGATCTCCCCCACCTCCGCAAGAGGCACTCGACGCCCCGAGCAGGTCAAGGACTTCTTCGACCGAGTGGGCCCGCTCGACCGTGAAGGGCCTGTTCCGCTGTACTACCAGCTGCAGGGGATCCTCAAGGAGGACATCGATGCCGGGCACTGGCGTCCGGGTGAGCTGTTGCCGTCGGAGAGCGATCTCGAAGGCGGTCTGGGTGTCAGCCGCACTGTCATCCGCAAGGCCCTCGACGTCCTCCAAGCGGACGGCCAGGTGATCCGTCAGAAGGGCCGCGGCACGGTAGTGGCGCAACCGAAGCTCCGTTATGGAGCGGTTGCGACGGCCCAGGAGTGGCTGCACGAGGAGATGTCCGAACGGGCCAAGCTCACCGAAGTCATCGATGTGCGGCTCATCAACGCAGGCGGCAACTTGGGGAAGCTGCTACAGACTTCTGACGCGAGCCAGCTTTTCGAGGTCACCGTGGTGACGTCAGTAGGCGAGCCTGTTGCACTCAACCAGGCCTATGTCCGGTGTGACGCCTCGCCCGAGCTCGCTGCCGCCGCTGTCGCCAGGACCGGATTGTCCCTGGAGGTCGGGGGACCGGAACTTCTCGACCAGCTCGCCGCCCGACATGGGCTTCGCGTGCGCCGGTCCGACATCAGCGTCGAAGCCACGACGGCGAACGAGTTCGAGTGCAAGACCTTGAGGATCTCCACCCGCGCGCCGATGTTCCTGGTCAGCACGCTGGTCAGCGACGTGGATGACAAACCCCTTGCGTTCCTGCGCTCGGTCATCCGCACGGACCAGTTCCGGTTCACCGCAACAGTCGTACACCCCGTCCGGTCCACAAGTGGAACGGCATCCCACCCCACGATCTGACTCGTTCAAAGAACTCACCGACAACGACTTCGCCGCACTGGACCGACGACCCGAAGCCCTGCACCAGATCATCCACAGACGGACTGCTAGAAGGCGGCTTCGGGGAGGTCCATCGGGTCGAGGGTGGTCGCCTCCGCCACGGCGCGGTCCGCGGCCAGCAGGGGCAGCCGGGATGCGGCGAAGAACCGCGCCGCCGCCACCTTTCCCTGGTAGAACGGCACGTCCCGCTCGGCGGCGGTGGCCCCGTCCAGCGCCGTGAGCGCCACCTCGGCCTGGCGCAGCAGCAGCCAGCTGATCACCAGGTCGCCCAGCCCCAGCATCAGCCGGACGGTGTTGAGCCCGACCTTGTAGACCTCACGCGGCTCGGAGGCTGCCGACGTCAGGTAGCCGACCATGGCGCCGAGCGTCGCCTGTACGTCCTCGAGCCCCCGGCCCAGCAGGCCCCGCTCGGCCGCCAGGCCGCCGTTGCCGGCATCGCCCTTGGCGAAGTCGGAGACCTGCGTGAGCAGCTGGGTCAGCGCAGCTCCCTGGTCCCGTACGATCTTGCGGAAGAACAGGTCCATTGACTGGATCCCGGTCGTGCCCTCGTAGATCGAGTCGATCTTGGCATCCCGGACGTACTGCTCGATCGGGTAGTCCTGCAGGAACCCCGATCCGCCGAAGGTCTGCAGCGAGAGCGCCAGCAGCTCGTAGGACCGCTCGGAGCCGATGCCCTTGACCAGCGGCAGCATCAGGTCGTTGAGCGCCTCGGTCTCCTCGTCGCGACCACCGGCAGCGTGCGCCAGCTCGATCTGGTCCTGCAGCGACGCGGTCCACAGCAGCATCGCCCGCATCCCCTCGGCGTAGCCCTTCTGCAGCAGCAGCATCCGGCGGACATCGGCGTGGTGGGTGATCGTCACCCGAGGCGCGCTGCGGTCGGTCATCCGGGTGAGGTCCGGCCCCTGGACCCGTTCCTTGGCGTAGGCCAGCGCGTTCAGGTAGCCGGTGGACAGCGTCGCGATCGCCTTGGTGCCGACCAGCATCCGGGCGTACTCGATCACCTGGAACATCTGCGCGATCCCGTCGTGCACGTCGCCCACGAGGTAGCCGATGGCCGGGTGCCGGTCGCCGAACGTGAGCTCGCAGGTGGTCGACGCCTTGAGCCCCATCTTGTGCTCGACGTTGGTGACGTAGACCCCGTTGCGCGCACCGAGCGTCCCGCCCGGCAGGTCGATGAGGAACTTCGGCACCACGAAGAGTGACAGGCCCTTCGTACCGGGGCCGGCGCCCGCGGGCCGGGCGAGCACGAGGTGGACGATGTTGTCGCAGAGGTCGTGCTCGGCGCTGGTGATGAACCGCTTGACGCCGGTCAGGTGCCACGTCCCGTCGGCCTGCTGCACGGCCCTGGTACGGCCGACGCCGACGTCGGAGCCGGCGTCCGGCTCCGTCAGCACCATTGTGGCGCCCCACTTGCGGTCGACCATGAGCTGGGCGATCTGCTTCTGCTCGGGGGTGCCCATCCGGTCGAGGATGGCGCCGAACCCGGGCCCGGACATGTACATGAACGCCGCCGGGTTGGCGCCCAGCAGCAGCTCGGAGGCCGCCCAGCGCAGCGAGGGCGGAGCGCCCGTCCCGCCGAGGTGCCGGGGCAGGTCGAGGCGGAACCACTCGGCGTCCATCAGGTCGCGGAAGGACTTGCGGAAGGACTCGGGGAAGGTGACCGTGGACGTCGCCGGGTCGAACACCGGCGGGGTGCGGTCCGCCTCCACGAACGAGGCGGCCAGCTCGTTCTCGGCCAGCCGGCGGACCTCCCGCAGGACCTCGCGGGCGGTGTCGGCATCCATGTCCTCGTACGGCCCGGTGCCGAGGACGTCGCCCCTGCCGAGCATCTCGAACAGGTTGAACTCGATGTCACGCAGGTTGCTCTTGTAGTGACCCATCGAGGTCTCCTCGCCGCCGGTCGCGTACGTCGTGCCGTCAATGCTACTCGCCAGTAACTAAGCCCGGCGCTGTTCCACGAAACCCTGCGGACCGGCCCTCGTGGCAGGCTGTCCGGATGCTGCGTGCGAGGGGGCTGGCCGTGCTCGCGCTCAGCGCGATGCTCCACGTTCCCGCTGTTCCCGCTGTTCCGGCAGCTCCCTCCGCTCCGCCCGCCGCCGGCAGCGCGCCGGCAACGGCAGCTGCCGGACCGCCGGCGCCCGGCCAGACCCGGTCCCACTACCTGACCAGCGTCGACCCGGGACTGCTCTCCCGTACGGGGGCTGCTGACGCGGTCGACGCCGTCGGCCAGGGCCTCGCGCAGGCGCTGGTCGTGCTCGACGCCGGCAGCCCCGCCGGCGAGGACGGCTCGGTCCGGCTGCCGGACACCCACCGTCACGCCGAGCCTTCCGCCGTACAGGCGGCAGCGGTCGCGTACGGCAAGGCCTGGCGGGCGGCGAAGGGCCCGGCGCTGATGCTGGTCGTCGGCACCACCAACTACGGCAGCTTCACCGGCGGTCCGCACGGCGCAGCCTGGGCCCGGATGGTCGAGTCGGTCGCCGGGGCGCTGCCGGGCATCGACGTCAGGGCCGGCCTGGACGCGGAGCAGGAGTACTCCACGCCGTTGGCCACCCGCTCCTGGGTCGAGGCCTACGACGCCAGCGGCACCAGGCCGTACGTCGACTTCGGCAGCTGTACCTGCCCGCCGGCGCCGTCCCCGCCGGCCAACCACTGGACGACCGAGGACGTGTACGCGGTGGCGGTCGGGGACGGTCGCGCCGTCGTGCTGCCGGAGATCTACGCACCGAAGGGCGGTAACGCGCGGGCCTGGGGCCGGGTGGTCGCCTGGTCACGGACACAGCACCCGGAGCTGCCGGTACGGATCGTCGGCGCGCTGACCGAGGCCGGCGCCTGCAACGGGCCGCCGAAGCGTTCCTGCACCGGGATCGACCTGACGCCCGGCCCTGCCTGGGCTCAGCTGACCACCGTGCTCGGCCTCGGCTCGGATCCCGGTCCGGACCTGCGCTACCTCACCGACATCAGCTATCTGCCGGTGGCCCCGGCCCGGCACCACGCCCGGATCGGTGCGCCGTTGCTGATCGCACTGATGATGCTGGTCGGCGCGCTCGTCTCGACGGCCGTCCTGGCGTTCGTGCGGCTGGGCCCGCCGAGACGGCGACACCGCCGGCACTGACCTGGCAGCAAGGTGTCTCTTACCGCGGCGCCAGCACAGCTGGGCCTTTCAAGCCGGTCGCGGTGGGCGATAACCAGGGCATGGAGATCGATCTGGTCGCGCGCCGCCGCCGACGGGAAACCCTGCTCCGCGAGCTCGCCGAAGCGCAGGCGCTGAGGGCCCGGGTGGCGCCGCGCCGCTCCCGCCGGGCCCGCGAACGGCAGCGGTACCTGCTCTCGACCTACACCCGCTGAGGCAGCGCCCGGCGCAGCATCGGCCCGGCCGCGGTCAGCCATCGGGACACGGCGCCGTCCACCTCGGAGAACTCGGCCTCGGTCAGGACGAAGGCGCGGGTCGGGACGGCAGCGCCGACCTCGACCAGCAGCGGGCGCAGGTGCACCTCGGCCGCCAGCAGCTGGCCGGCGAACCCGGCGGTGACCAGCGGGATCGCGACCGTGCCGGCCAGGGCGTCCCGCGGGAACCGGTCGACGAACAGCTTGAGCAGCCCGGTGTACGT
>JAWWOM010000132.1:0-5053 GCA_033851655.1 Frankiales bacterium | reverse complement strand
GAACACCAGCACCGACGACATCGCCCCTGGCGCCTCGGCCAGCCTGACGGTCACCCTCGCCAAGGGCTCGTACGACGTCTACTGCCCGATCGGTGACCACCAGTCGCTCGGCATGGATCTGCACATCACCGTGGGGTGAGGCGGCAGACCGTGGATGCGGGATTACCTTCGCTCGGCGAGTGCCCGGCCACATCCATGGCTACGTGATCATGAAACTGGATCCGCGATGTGGCTGGATGGTCGGTATCCCACGATTGAGGCACATCGCCGATGAACTGATCATGGCGCCCGCGAGCCGGGGACAGCGCAGGACGTCCAGGGCTGGCGCCCCGCTACCGTGGTGCGCATGTCGTCGCCGCGCCCAGCCGAGCCTGCCTCCGGCGCGTTCCTCCCCCGTCGGCTCGTCGTCATCGGTGCTGCGGCCGGGATGGGGCTGTGGCTGACCCAGCACCTGTTCGACCAGGTGGCGTGGGACGACGCCTTTCTCATCGACACCGCGGAGTCCGCCGAGCTGCTGGCGTCCCGGGACTGGCCGCTGGCCTGTCCGATCACCCTCGGCCACCTCGATCCGGTCGACGGATCGCTGCAGCGCCTCGGTGGCGGAGAGCCGATCGTCGTCGACACCGAGGGGTTGGTCGTCTGCCTGGCAGTGCCCAGGACGGCCCTGCCTGAGGTGGTCCGCAACCTGGTCACCCCCGGCGGCGAGGCCAACCTGGTCGTCGTGGCTGCCAACATGGGCCAGGGGCGGGCGGCGGTCGAGAACCACGTTCCCGGCCGGTCGCTCGTCACGATCCACCCGCTCTTCGACAGCTCCGCCCGCTCCCTCGAGGGCCACACCGTCTATCTCGCCGGCAGCGGAGACCCCGACTACGGCTGGCTCACCGACGCCGTACAGCGGGCCGGCGGGTTCCCCAAGCTCGGCACCGCCGACGGTCACGACGCGGCCATGGCCTACGTACAAGCGGCTGCGCACCAGGCACTTCTGGTCTTCGCCGACGCGGTGACCCGGTCCGGCCTGGACCTGCAGGAGGACCTCTGGGCGGCGCGGACCCCGCTGTTCGAGTCGCTGTTCGGCCTGGCGACGCGGGTTCTCGACCAGCGCCAGGAGGCGACCGTCCAGGACATCCAGTCGGCGCTCGGCGGCCGCGAGATCGCCCGCCGGTCCCAGGAGTCGATGGCTGCGCTTGCCGGCGCACTCGAGGACGGCGGGCTGGGGCCGTTCATCGAGGACGTCCGGCAACGGTTCAGCGGGACCCTGTTCGAGACGGTACGGAACACGGCGTCGGTCGCGGTGAACGCCGCCCAGTCCAAGCGCACCGAGCTCGCCCACCGGCGCCGTACCGGAGAGCTGGTCGGCCTGCGCAGCCGGGGCGGCCAGGGCGTCATGGACAACCTGCGGGTCGGCCGGATCGTCGAAGTCGGTCCGACCGACGTGTCGTTCCTCGAGCTGTTGGTCGGTGAGCGGGGCCGGGCCGTGCTGCTCGAGGGCCCCGGCGCCCCCAACGCGCAGAAGCTGGGGATCAACCGCAAGCCGCGGCTGACCAGCTTTGGCCTGGGCCACGTCGACGTCGTGATCGGGGAGGAGCTCGAGGAGCAGCTGGACCGGAGCCTGGCGTTCCTGCACCGCGACGTACGGTTCCTGGTGCCCGAGTCGGTCGCCGGCAGCGGAGTTCTCGCCGTGGTCGAGCCGACCCGCGGGATCAGGGACTGCGAGGTGGTCTCCGAGGTCGTCCGTACCGGGCAGCGGTCGGTGGTGGTCCGGTTGTCGGTGCGCGCGGACTACGACGTGGAGGAGATGGTCGAGCTGCTGCGTGAGCGGGTGCAGACGGCCTATGCCTGGTCGCCCGGCATCTCCCGCCCGGCCGCGCCGGCCACCTTGCGGGTCAACTATCTCGGCCCGGCAGGCACTTTCTCCGAGGATGCGGCGCGGCAGTCGGTGCTCGCGGTCGGCATCGGCGCCGCTGAGTTCTGCGCCCACGCCAGCTTTGACGACGTCCTCGGCAGTGTCGGTGCCACCTCGCTGGCGGTGTTGCCGCTGACCAGCTCGTCCTCGGGCCTGGTCAGTCGCTCGGTGACGGCTCTGCTCGGCTGTGCCAACGACCTGGTGGCGGGCGGGGTTGCCGACGTCGCCGTACGGTTCGACGCGTACATCACCACCGGCCACCGGCTGGAGGAGCTGCGCGGCCGGCACGTCTACAGCCACCCGCAGGCGCTCGCCCAGTGCTCGGCGTTCATCAAGCGCTGGGGACTCGTGCCGGTGCCGACCCCGTCGACGTCCGAGGCGATCGCGATGCTGGCCGCCGGCGAGGTGACCGGCGTGGCCATCGCCGGCAGCGGCAGGGCGCAGACGCACGCCGAGCTCAAGGTGGCAGAGCGCGAGGTCGACGACCTGTCCGGCTCGGTGACCCGGTTCCTCATCGTCGGCGCCCCGGACAGCTTCGGCCCGTTCGTCGGCGGCTCCGACCCGACGCTGCGCTCGGTCACGATCGGGCGCACGGGTGGGCTGCCCACGCTCGGCGGCGGCGAGGCCTCGTACGAGGAGATCCTGCTCGACGGCGCCGGCCAGTTCCTCTGGGTCACCAGCACCGAGCCGGGGTCGCAGGGGCCGCACAGCCGCTACCTCGGCCGGGTGCCGTGGTCCCCACGCACCCCGGTGGTCCGCGTCGGCGGTGAGTGACGGCACGCCGGTCGAGCTTTCCGGATCGACCGCCCCGGTAGGCTCGACCACGTGATCGACCTCAAGCTGCTGCGTGACGACCCTGACCTCGTACGGGCGAGCCAGCGCGCCCGGGGTGAGGATCCCGGACTGGTCGATGCCCTGCTCGCGGCCGACGAGCGGCGCCGGTTCGCGGTGAGCGCCGCTGACAACCTGCGGGCGGAGTCCAACGCTGCCAGCAAGGCGATCCAGTCGGCCGCCAAGGACGAGCGGCCGGCGATGATCGAGCGGGCGCGCGCCTTGAAGGACGCGGTCAAGGAGGTCGAGACCGAGCAGTCCGCTGCCGAGGACGACCTGCGCCGGCTGCACCTCGCGATCCCCAACGTGGTCGAGGACGGCGCGCCGGCCGGTGGCGAGGACGACTACGTCGTGATCGAGCACGTCGGCGAACCGCCGGTCTTCGACTTCGAGGTCCGTGACCACCTCGACCTGGCCGAGCGGCTCGATGCGGTCGACATGGAGCGCGGCGCCAAGGTGTCCGGCGCCCGGTTCTACTACCTCAAGGGCGTCGGCGCCCAGCTCGAGTTCGGGCTCTGGCAGCTGGCCATCGCGCAGGCCGTTGCCGCGGGCTTCATCCCGATGATCCCGCCGGTGCTGGTCAAGCCGGAGTCCATGGAGGGCACCGGTTTTCTCGGCGCGCACGCCAGCGAGATCTATCACCTCGACGACGACGACCTCTACCTCGTGGGCACCTCCGAGGTGCCGCTGGCCGCTTACCACAGAGACGAGATCCTCGACGCAGCAACGCTTCCGCTGCGCTATGCGGGGTTCTCCGCGTGCTTCCGGCGCGAGGCCGGGTCCTACGGCAAGGACACCCGCGGCATCATCCGGGTGCACCAGTTCCACAAGGTCGAGATGTTCTCGTTCTGCCCACCGGAGCTGGCGCACGAGGAGCACCTGAGGCTGCTGGCGTGGGAAAAGGAGATGCTGACCTCGCTGGGGCTTCCGTTCCGCGTGATCGACGTCGCAGCAGGCGATCTGGGGACGTCAGCGGCACGCAAGTACGACTGTGAGGCGTGGGTGCCGTCGCAGGGCAGGTACCGCGAGCTGACCTCCACCTCCAACTGCACCACCTTCCAGGCGAGGCGGCTCAACATCCGGGCCCGGGTCGGCGGTTCGGCACAGACGCTGGCCACCCTCAACGGCACCCTGGTCACCACCCGCTGGCTGGTCGCGTTGCTCGAGAACAACCAGCAGGCCGACGGCTCCGTACGCGTACCGCTGCCGCTGCGCCCCTATGTCGGCGGCCGTGAAGTGCTGGAGCCGGTGCGCTGACCCCGTACAAGATCGTCGCCACCGACCTCGACGGCACCATCGTCCGGTCCGACGGGACGATCAGCGACCGTACGCGGGACGCGCTGCGCCTGGCGCAGGACTCAGGCGCCGCGGTGATCTTCGTGACCGGCCGGCCGCCGCGCTGGATGGCGCCGGTGGCCGAGGCGACCGGGCACACCGGCCTGGCCGTCTGCGCCAACGGGGCGATCCTCTACGACCTCGGCGAGGAACGGATCGTCGACGAGTACGCCCTGCAGGTGAGCGACCTGGCGGCGGTGACCGAGCGGCTGGTCGCGGCGCTGCCTGGCGTGGCCTTCGCCGTCGACCGGCCGCGGTTGAGCTCGCACGAACCCGCGTACCAGCCCTACTGGGACGACGAGACCTTCGCCGTCGTGCCGCGGAGCCAGCTGTTCCTCGAGCCCGCCACCAAGCTGCTGGTCCGCAACCCGTTGCTCGATCCGGACGAGTTCCTGGCGCTGGCCCAGCAGGCGGTCGGCGACCTGGCTTCGATCACCCGGTCCAGCGTGGACGAGCTGATCGAGATCTCCGCGGCCGGCGTGACCAAGGCCAGCGGGCTCGAGCGGTTCGCGCGTCGGCACGGCGTGCCGGCCGCCGGGGTGATCGCCTTCGGCGACATGCCCAACGACCTGCCGATGCTCGCGTGGGCCGGCCACCCGGTCGCCGTCGCCAACGCCCACCCCGAGGTGCTCGCCATCGCCGCAGAGGTCACCGCCTCCAACGACGACGACGGTGTGGCCCGCGTACTCGAGCGCCTCTTCAGCTGAACCCCCACCCCCCCTTTTTCGCCAAGTGGCGAGAACATTGGCGTGTCGTACGGCGTGTCCCGCCACTTGGCGGCAGTTCGGGTGTGGCGCTCGGCAGGTTGCGCGACACGCCGTGAGACACGCCAATGCTCTCGCCAGGTGGCGGGGTTGGGGGTGGTTTTGTCGGTGGGGTCCGGCAGCATCGTCGGCATGGTCAATCTGCTGCTCGGTCTGCTGCTCGGCCTGGTTGCCGGGCTCGCTCTCGGCGTTCTCGTCGGGGGTCACGTCGCCCGCTCCT
>JAWWOM010000127.1:0-8913 GCA_033851655.1 Frankiales bacterium | reverse complement strand
CGAAGGCAGAGCGCCTCGACCTCGCCCTTGCTGCGCTCGTACATCTCCTCGATGCGCTGGGGGTGGATGCGCCCGTCGAGCACCAGCTTCTCGAGCACCAACCGCGCCGTCTCACGCCGGACCGGGTCGAAGCTCGAGAGCAGCACGGCCTCAGGCGTGTCGTCGATGATCAGGTTGACCCCGGTGACCTGCTCGAACGCCCGGATGTTGCGACCCTCACGGCCGATGATCCGGCCCTTCATGTCGTCGCTCGGCAGGTGAACGACGGAGACCACGGACTCGGCGGTCTGGTCGCTGGCCACCCGCTGGATGGCCAGGGTGACGATCTTGCGGGCCCGCTCCTCGCCGGTGTCGCGCGCCTCGGTCTCGATGTCGCGGACGATGATCGCCGCCTCGCGCTTGGCCTGGTTCTCGATGCCGTGGACCAGCTCGGCCTTGGCCTCCGTGGCCGTCAGACCGGCGACCCGCTCGAGGATCAGCCTGCGCTCGGCCTCGACGTCCTGCAGCTCGGCCCGCAACGCCCGGAGCTGGGAGTCCTGCGCGGCGAGGTCGAGCTCACGGGCCTGCACCCGGCGGGACTCCTCCTCGATCCGGCGCGCCTCGTCGTCGAGGCGCGACTCGCGCTCGCCGATCCGCTGCTCGCGCCGCTCGAGGTCCAGCCGCAGGGTGTGGCTCTCGTCGGCCAGCGCCCGCAGCTCGTCGTCGAGCGAGCGCCTCGCCTCCAGGGCCGCGTTGCTGGCGGAGATCTCGGCCTGCCGCCGGATGGACTCGGCGTCCCGCTCGGCGGCCCGGCGCAATCCCTCGGCATCGGTCTCGGCAGAGCGCCGTACGGCTCCGGCATCGGCCTCGGCGCTGCGCACGATCGCTGCCTGCTCGGCCGCGGCGCGCTGCCGCGCGTCGGCGATCTCCGCCAGCGCCGCGGCCACGTCCGGCGCCGGCTCGGCCGCCGGCTGGTGGGCCGTACGCGCCTTGCGCAGGGCCAGCCACAGGACCACCGCGACGACGGTGACGACCAGCAGGACCACGAGAGCAAGCACTGCCGCGAGCGTGGCATCGGTGCTCGACATGGGGCCTCCCGGTCAGCCAGTGCTGCCGGACCAGCCCGGCACGCAGCCCAGCGGGAGGCGAAAACCCGAGCGGCGCACGGCCGCGCCGCAGACGGCAATGCCCGGCGCACATCGACCCGAGGGCAGCGCGAGCCGCGGCGCCGAGCGCCACCGCCTGCGCTGTCCCGACGCGACCGCGGTCAGCGGTCGCGCAATCCCTCATCCACTCCGGCCCGTGCGACCGGCCGGCGCTCCCTGGCTAGAGAGCGGCGCCGAACCGTCGTTCGCGGACACTCGTGACCGTCAGTGTCGTTGCCCGAGCATCTATGTCTGCGGCGGGCGCCGCCCACCGGAGGTGAACGCCGTCGCGCGAAGATTTTCGCTTCCCTTCGCCTGCAGGCTAGGCGGAGGTCACAATCAGGTCAAGGACCGTCACATCCTGTCGCACCAGTCACAGACTTCGTTGTTGCGCGGCCTCGAGCAGCTCGGCGGCCTCTGCCCCCAGGGCGTCCCTGACCACCCTCGAGGCGACCCCGCCGGAGTATCCCTTGCGGGCCAGCATCGAGGTCAGCCGGCGGACCCGGGCCGGCATCGGCAACCCGGCCGTGCCGGCCAGCCGGCGCCGGACGAGCGCCGTGGCGGCCACCACCTCGTCCTCGTCGTCGACCTGGCTCAGCGCCGCCTGGACGACCGCGCTGTCGACGCCCTTGCGCTGCAGCTCGCCGGCCAGCGCACGGCGGGCCAGCCCGCGGCCTTGGTGCCGGGAGGAGACCCAGGCGTCCGCGAAGGCCTCGTCGTCGATGAGGCCGGCGCCGGACAGCCGGAGCAGGACCTCGGCCGCCGCCTCGTCGGGGACCCCTTTGCGACGCATCGCCTGGGACAGCTCGCCCTGGCTGCGTGGCGCTGCGGTCAGGGCGCGAAGGCAGACCTCGCGACCGACGGAGACCGGGTCGACGGCGAGGGCCTCGGCCGCGGCGGCCCTGGCCGCCTCTCGCGGGCTCGTCACGACCGGCCGGCTCAGAAGTCGACCGGTGCCGGCGCGATGGCCTCGGCGTCGAGGACCGCGCCGATGCCGAGCTTTTCCTTGATCCGCTTCTCGATCTCGTTCGCCATGTCCGGATTGTCCTTGAGGAAGGTGCGCGCGTTCTCCTTGCCCTGGCCGAGCTGGTCGCCCTCGTAGGTGTACCAGGCGCCGGCCTTGCGCACGATGCCCTGGTCGACCCCCATGTCGATCAGCGAGCCCTCGCGAGAGATGCCCTGGCCGTAGACGATGTCGAACTCGGCCTGCTTGAACGGCGGGCTCATCTTGTTCTTGACCACCTTGACCCGGGTGCGGTTGCCGACCGCCTCGGAACCGTCCTTGAGGGTCTCGATCCGACGCACGTCCAGCCGGATGGACGCATAGAACTTCAGCGCCTTGCCACCGGTCGTGGTCTCCGGCGAGCCGAACATCACGCCGATCTTTTCCCGGAGCTGGTTGATGAAGATCATCGTCGTGTGGGACTGGCTGAGCGCGCCGGTGATCTTGCGCAGCGCCTGGCTCATCAACCGGGCCTGCAGGCCGACGTGGGAGTCGCCCATCTCGCCCTCGATCTCAGCGCGGGGAACCAGCGCGGCCACCGAGTCGATGACGATGATGTCGAGCGCGCCGGAGCGGATCAGCATGTCGGCGATCTCGAGCGCCTGCTCGCCGGTGTCCGGCTGGCTGACCAGCAGCGCGTCGGTGTCCACGCCCAGCCGCTTGGCGTAGTCCGGGTCGAGCGCGTGCTCCGCGTCGATGAACGCCGCGATGCCGCCGGCCGCCTGGGCGTTGGCCACCGCGTGCAGGGCGACGGTGGTCTTGCCGGAGGACTCCGGGCCGTAGATCTCGACGATCCGCCCGCGGGGCAGACCACCGATGCCCAGCGCCACGTCCAAGGCGATCGAGCCGGTCGGGATCACCTCGATCGGGGCGCGGGTCTCGTCGCCGAGCCGCATCACGGCACCCTTGCCGTGCGCCCTCTCGATCTGGGCGAGCGCGGTGTCGAGAGCCTTGCTGCGGTCCATCGGTGCTGCCATCGGGCCACCCCATCGGGTCGGTGTCGAACGGGTTCATCTGTCGGTCGCGACGCTAGAACCGGCCACTGACAGAAAACAGGACCAATGTTCGGCTGTGGATGGCGCCGCGTTGTCCACAGTAGGCGAACACATGTTCGAACAACAGCAGCGACACGCCGTAGGATGCCGACCGCGTGCGGGGTCCCGTACCGAGGAACCGTTCAGCGCTCGCGCTCGGGGACGTTGGCGGCGACGCAGACCGCCCGCCACACCGTCTTGAGGTCGTCCCCGGCGGCCAGGGCCTCCTGCACCGTGCGGCCGCCGAGCTCCCTCAGCACCTGGTCACGTGCGTAGGAGTCGGCATAGCGGACCCCGAAGTGGGTCTCCATCCGATGCCAGAACTCCGTGATCCGCACGCCCCCAGTATCCAAGGCAGGAGACCCGACCGCGACTCACCGGTCCACCGCGCGCCAGGCTCTGGGCGGAGCAAAGCGCTCGAGGGCGAAATTGTCCGACGCGCGGGCGAGACTGGGTGGGTGACGCCGCCCGTGCCACCCGTCCCGCCCTCCGCCCTCGAGCGGTTCTCCCCCGCCACGAGGGCGTGGTTCAGCGCTGCCTTCGCCGAGCCGACGGCGGCGCAGGAGGGAGCATGGACGGCCGCCAGTGACGGCAAGGACGCCCTCGTCGTGGCGCCGACCGGCTCCGGCAAGACCCTCGCGGCTTTCCTCTGGTCCCTCGACCGGCTCTCGGTCGAGCCGGCCCCCGACGATGCGCTGCGCCGCTGCCGGGTGCTGTACGTCTCACCGCTCAAGGCGCTGGCCTTCGACGTCGAGCGCAACCTGCGGGCGCCCCTCGCCGGCATCCGGCAGGCCGCCACCCGGCTCGGCAGCCCCGTCCCCGACATCACGGTCGGCATGCGCACCGGCGACACGCCGGTGGAGGAGCGCCGGATGTTCGCCAAGAAGCCCCCGGACATCCTGATCACCACCCCCGAGTCACTGTTCCTGCTGCTCACGTCAGCGGCCCGCCAGGCGCTGCTGGGCGTCGAGACGGTGATCATCGACGAGGTGCACGCCGTGGCGGCGACCAAGCGGGGTGCCCACCTCGCGCTGAGCCTCGAGCGGCTCGACCACCTGGTCGGTCAGGCGGGCGGCCGGCGGCCACAACGGCTCGGCCTGTCCGCGACCGTCCGTCCGGTGGACGAGGTCGCGCGTTTCCTGGGCGGTGCCGCCGACGTCATGGTCGTCCAGCCGCCCTCGGCCAAGGTGATCACGGTCGAGGTCGTGGTGCCGGTCGAGGACATGGCCGACCCGGGGACGACCGCGCTCGACCCCGACCAGCCGCTGGCGCTGCCCGGCGACCCGTTGCCCGGCAGCGCCCCCAAGCCGTCGATCTGGCCGGCGGTCGAAGAGCGGATCGTCGACCTGGTCGAGCAACACTCCTCGACCATCGTGTTCGCCAACTCCCGCCGGCTCGCCGAGCGGCTGACCGCCCGGCTCAACGAGATCGCCGAGCAACGGGCCGAGGCCGCCGCCCCCCGCCCGGTGCTGCTCGAGCCGCTGCGGCTGCCGCGCACTCCCGCAGAGCTCATGGCACAGGCCGGGACGTCGTACGGGGCCCCGTCGGCTCTCGCCCGGGCGCACCACGGCAGCGTGTCCCGCGAGCAGCGCAAGGAGATCGAGGAGGCGCTCAAGCGGGGCGAGCTGCCGGCCGTGGTGGCGACCAGCAGTCTCGAGCTGGGCATCGACATGGGTGCCGTCGACCTGGTGATCCAGGTGGAGTCACCGCCGAGCGTGGCCAGCGGTTTGCAGCGGATCGGCAGGGCCGGCCACCAGGTCGGCGCCGAGAGCCACGGCGTGATGTTCCCCAAGTACCGCGGCGACCTGTTGCCCGCAGCCGTCGTCGCCGAGCGGATGGCCGCGGGCCAGATCGAGGCGATGCGCTACCCACGGCTGCCGCTGGACGTGCTGGCGCAGCAGATCGTCGCGATGGTCGCGCTGGACACCTGGACCGTCGAGGACCTGGCAACCGTCGTACGACGCGCCGCGCCGTTCGCCACGCTGCCCGACTCGGTGCTCGAGGCGACCCTGGACATGCTCGCCGGCCGCTACCCCAGCGACGAGTTCGCCGAGCTCCGGCCGCGGCTGGTCTGGGACCGGGTCGCCGGGACGCTGACCGGCCGCCCCGGTGCCCAGCGCCTCGCCGTCACCAGCGGCGGGACGATCCCCGACCGGGGCTTGTTCGGCGTCTTCCTGGTCGGCGAGAAGGGCTCCCGGGTCGGCGAGCTGGACGAGGAGATGGTCTACGAGTCCCGGGTCGGGGACGTGTTCACGCTCGGCTCGTCGAGCTGGCGGATCGAGGACATCACCCACGACCGGGTGCTGGTCACCCCGGCCCCCGGCGTTCCCGGCAAGCTGCCGTTCTGGCACGGCGACACCCTCGGCAGGCCGCTCGAGCTGGGCCGGGCGATGGGCGAGTTCGTCCGTACCCTGACCGCGCTCGCCCCTGCCGCGGCCCGCCACCGGCTGAGCGCCGCGGGACTCGACGTGTGGGCTGCCGACAACCTGCTGCGCCACCTCGACGAGCAGCGGCAGGCGACCGGCCACCTGCCCGACGACCGGACGATCGTGGTCGAGCGGTTCCGCGACGAGCTCGGCGACTGGCGGGTCGCCCTGCACTCCCCGTACGGCGCCCAGGTCCACGCGCCGTGGGCGCTGGCCATCTCGGGGCGGCTGCGGGAGCGCTACGGCGTCGATGTGCAGGCCATGCACTCCGACGACGGCATCGTCCTGCGGCTGCCCGACACGGAGGCAGAACCGCCTCCTGACCTGGCGATCTTCGAGCCGGACGAGATCGAGGCGCTGGTCACCGCCGAGGTGGGTGGCTCGGCGCTGTTCTCCTCCCGGTTCCGCGAGTGCGCCGGACGCGCGCTGCTGCTGCCGCGACGCAGTCCGGGCAAGCGGACCCCGCTGTGGCAGCAACGGCAGCGGTCGGCTCAGCTGCTGTCGGTGGCGAGCAGCCACCCGACGTTCCCGATCGTCCTCGAGACCATGCGCGAGTGCCTCCAGGACGTGTTCGACGTTCCAGGGCTGGTGACGCTGATGCGCCGGCTGGCCGCCCGCGAGGTGCGGATCGTCGAGGTGGACACCCCGGTCCCCAGCCCTTATGCGAGATCCCTGCTTTTCGGCTACGTCGCCGCCTTCCTCTACGAGGGCGACGCACCGCTGGCCGAGCGGCGGGCGGCTGCGCTGTCGGTGGACCCGTCCCTGCTGGCCGACCTGCTCGGCCAGGCCGAGCTGCGTGAGCTCGTCGACCCGGACGCGCTGGCAGAGGTGGAGCGCGAGCTGCAGCGGCTCCCCGTTGACCGCCATGTCCGGGACATGGAGGGCACTGCCGACCTGCTGCGGATGCTCGGCGACCTGACGACAGCCGAGGCGCTGGCTCGCGGCTCGGACCCGCACTGGCTCGAACAGCTCGAGGCCGGCCGTCGGGCCGTACGGGTCCGGATCGCCGGCGAGGAGCGCTGGATCAGCATCGAGGACTCCGGGCGCTTCCGCGACGCACTCGGGACGTCGTTGCCCGTGGGCGTGCCGGAGGCGTTCACCGAGCCGGTCGCCGACCCGGTGGGTGACCTGGTCAGCCGGTTCGCCCGCACCCACGGCCCGTTCGTTGCCGCTGACGTCGCGGCAAGGTTCGGCCTGGGGACGGCTGTGGTGAGCGCGGCGTTGGGCCGGCTGGCCGGCCAGGGGCGGGTGGCGCACGGCGAGTTCCGGCCAGGCGGGTCGGGCACCGAGTGGTGCGACGCCGGCGTGCTCCGCGCCATCAGGCGGCGTTCCCTGGCCAAGCTGCGCCGCGAGATCGAGCCGGTGCCGGCCGTCACGCTGGGCCGCTTCGTCCCGTCGTGGCAAGGCGTCGGCGCTGCCGCCGGGCACGGTCAGGGCGCCCTGCTCCGCGCGATCGAGCAGCTCCAGGGCGCCATCGTGCCTGCGTCCACCCTTGAGACGATGGTGCTGGCATCGCGGGTCACCGACTACGCGCCTTCGATGCTGGACGAGCTGACCGCCGCGGGCGAGGTGCTCTGGGCCGGGGCCGGCTCGCTGCCCGGCGAGGACGGCTGGGTCTCCCTCGCCCTCGCCGACACCGCGTCCCTCGTGCTGCCGTCAGCACCGGGCAGCTCGACGGAGATCACGCCGCTGCACGCCGCCGTCCTCGGGGCGCTCGGCCAGGGTCAGGCGATGTTCTTCCGCGGGCTGGCCGAGGCGGTGGCGCAGGACGAGACGCTGCCCGTCCCCGACGACGGCGCCCTTGCACAGGCCGTCTGGGACCTGGTCTGGGCCGGCGAGCTGACCAACGACACGCTGGCGCCGCTGCGCAGCCGGCTGGGAGCCGCCCGGCCCGGGACCCGTACCGGCAGGTCGGGCGGTGCTTCCCGCTCGCGCTACGGCCGGCCCCGGCCGAGCCTGCCCCTCCGTTCCGGACCACCCGCGACCGCCGGACGCTGGTCGCGGCTGCCGGCCCGGGAGAACGACCCGACCCGGCGGCTGCATGCCCTGGCGGAGGCCCTGCTCGACCGGCACGGTGTCGTGACCAGGGACGCCGTCGCAGCCGAAGGCGTGACCGGTGGGTTCGCCGCGGTCTACCGGGTGCTCCGCGCCTTCGAGGATGCGGGGCGCTGCCGTCGGGGTTACTTCGTCGAAGGGCTGGGCGCCGCCCAGTTCGCGCTGCCCGGCGCCGTCGACCGGCTGCGCGGGTGCGTGCCGCCCGTGGCGCCCCAGGCCGGGGGCGCCGGCAGCGTGCCGGCTCCCGCCGGCCCATCGCCCTGGGCCGTCCCCGTGCCCGGCGGGTGGCGCGAGCGGGTGCGCACCCGGGCCGACGCCGCCGAGCCGAGCCGAGCCCTGCTGCTCGCCGCCACCGACCCGGCCAATCCGTACGGGGCCGCCCTGCCCTGGCCCGACCGGGCCGACGTCGCGGGCGTGGAAGCCCCTCTCCCCGGCTCCGCCGTCGTCGACCTCTCCGACGGCGCGCCGGCCGGCAAGGCGGCCCGGACGGGCAGCGGGCACCGGCCGGGGCGCAAGAACGGAGCGCTCGTGGTGCTCGTCGACGGGGCGCTGACGCTCTACGTCGAACGAGGCGGAAAGTCGCTGCTGACGTTCAGCAGCGACCCCGCCCGGCTCCAGCCGGCCGTCGACACGCTGGCCCTGGCGGTGCATGACGGAGTGCTCGGCAAGCTCGCGGTGGAGCGGGCCGACGGCGCAGGGCTGCTCTCGTCCGGACCGGCCAGTCCGGTCGCAGAGGCGCTGCGTGCCGCCGGCTTCCACGCCACCCCGCGCGGACTGCGGCTGCGGCTGTGACCGGCCCGGTCACCGATGCCCGAGGGTGACACCGTCTGGCTGTCCGCCCGGCGCATGCATGCCGCGCTGGCCGGTCGGGCCCTGACCACGAGCGACTTCCGGGTTCCGGCGCTGGCTGACCGGGACCTCACCGGCCGGCAGGTGCTCGAGGTCGTCTCCCGGGGCAAGCACATGCTCACCCGGGTGGAGGGCGGGCTCAGCCTGCACACGCACTTCCGGATGGACGGCAGCTGGCGGATCTTCCCGGCCGGCCGGGCCTGGCACGGCGGCCCCGACTGGCAGGTCCGGGTGGTGCTGGCCAACACCGACTGGCAGGCGGTCGGCTACCGACTGCCGGTCGTCGACCTGGTGGAGACGGCCGACGAGGACCGGCTGGTGGGCCACCTCGGGCCGGACCTGCTCGGCCCGGACTGGGACGAGGCGGAGGCCGTACGCCGGGTGGCTTCAGACCCGGACCGCGCGATCGCCGAGGCACTGCT
>JAWWOM010000052.1:0-4859 GCA_033851655.1 Frankiales bacterium | reverse complement strand
TGGACGTGCGGCTGCAGGACGGCCTGGACTACCTCGAGAGCCAGCCGCCCGGGTCGCTCGGTGCGATCATCGCCACCCACCTGGTCGAGCACCTCGAGCTCGACCCGCTGATCAAGCTGCTCGAGCTGTCGGTGAGCCGGCTCAAGCCCGGCGGGATCTTCATCGCCGAGACGCCCAACCCGGCCTCGCTGATCGTGCTGGGCAACAGCTACATCCTCGACCCGACCCATGTCCGCCCGCTGCACCCCTCGCTGCTCAGCTTCCTCTGCGAAGGTGCCGGTTTCCGCGACGTGCGGCTGGCGTTCTACGAGCCGGCCCGGGACTACCACCTGCCGCTGGTCAACGACCCCGAGGCGCCGGCCTGGACGGCCACCGTCAACACGGCGCTGAACAAGCTGAACGACGTGCTCTTCGGCGCCCAGGAATACTCCGTGACGGCCACCACGCCCAGCTAGCAGTCCCGCCCGCCGGCTCAGCCGGCGATGTTGGTGAGCACGTGCTGGGTGCTCGGCGTGCTGACCGAACCGTCAGGGGCGACCGCGACGAGGTACATCGACCGGGTCGGGTGCCCGGAGGCGTACGCCGCCCGCCCGATCACGGTGTTCCACGACTCGATCACCAGCGTCGAGAGCGGCTGCACCGTGTCCTCGGACGGCGGCTTGCCGTCGGGGCCCGCCGGCAGCTCCTGGACCGCGTCGGCCAGCACCATCAGCGTCCTGCCATGCGCTGCGGCCGTCGCCCGGATGCCGGCCAGCTGGGCCGACGTCGGCGCCGACATCTCCGCCACCGGCACCCGGCAGTACGACCGTACGGTCATCGTGTACGGCTGGGTCAGGCCCCCGACCACCAGGACGGCGGCATTGCTCGGCAGGCTGGCGCAGATGTGCTCGACCTCGGCCAGCTCGGGGACCGCCTGCCGGACCCGGAACAGGTTGCTGGTCGTGTTCGCTGCCACGGCAAGGCTCACGACGGCCAGGACGGCCACCGCCAGCTGAGCCAGCCGACCGAAGCCGGCCAGCCGGCAGCCGAGGTAGGCCGCGGCGATCAGGAAGCCGGGGATGACGATCGGCAGATAGCGCCGCATCACCCAGATCTGGTCGGGGGCGATGTTCGGGTAGGCCAGGAACAGCACCGAGGAGCCCAGGAAGACCAGCAGGAAGCCGAGCAGCGCGGGCCGGCCGTTGCGGCCGAACCGCAGCACCAGCCAGGCAGCCCCGATCACACCGGCGACAGGCACGACAATGCCGTAGTACCAGCTGATCCAGGTCAACGAGCTCTCGGCGTAGTCCCGGGTCCCGTCAACCTTGAGGTGGTCGGCCTTCTGCAGGCTGGCTTCGGCAGCGGTGAACCCGGCGTTGATCAGGTGGTGCGACGTCAGCCACAGCGGGCGGCTCGCGCCGACCGCGGCGGCGACCACGATGAGACCGGCGACAGCCCAGGCCGTACGGGGCACCAGAGCCAGCGCCCGGTCCCGACGGCCGGGGGCGGACCAGGCCACCCACACCACGACGGCGCCGGCCAACGCGACCAGGATCGCCGGCGCCAGCAGGCCGAGCGTCTCCTTGCCGTGCGCGGTCCAGTAGATCGGGCTGAGGTGGTGGGTCATCGCCATCCCGAGGACGGAGACGACGGCGGCGCCGGCCGTCAGCGCCGCCACCTCGAGGACAGCGGGCCGCCGGACGGTGGCCCTGGCCAGCCGCATCACGGCGTAGCCGGCGACCGCCACCAGATAGAGCGTGCCGTCGACCCGGGCCAGCTCGGTCGCGCCGAAGCAGACGCCGGTCACGAGGTGCAGGGCGACGCCGGCCCGCTGCTCGCAGGCGAACAGCAACGCCAGGCCGCCGAGCAGGAAGACCATGGTGATCGGCTCGCTGTAGACCGCGCGGCTGAAGTTGATCATCGGCAGCGAGACGGCGAGCAGCGCCGTCGCTCCCAGCGCCCACCACTCACGCACGACCGCACGGCCCAGGGCGTAGAAACCGAGCAAGGCCACGCCGCCGATCAGCGGCGCCACCCGGAGCAGCGTCGCGTCGCTGAGCCAGCCGCCCATCGCGACCAGCATCGGCGCCGCGTCGGGGTACTGCGACTGGACCAGCCCCGCCTTGAGGTGCGCGAAGCCCAGGGAGCCGTCACCGAGCCCGGGCACCGTGCCGAAGACCTCAGGCTGGGTGTGGATCCACGGGCTGGCGTGGTGGGCCAGCCACTCCCCCGTCAGCGCGTAGGTCGACGGGTCACGGAAGACCCAGATCTCCTGGGCGGAGTACTTCAGGTTGACCACCACGAACACCAACGCGCCGGCGATCGCCAGCAGGTTGGGCAGCAGGGTACGGGTCGGCGCGGGCGGCAGCCTGCGGAGCACCACAGCCGCCGCGAGGCCGGCGGCGATCAGCCCGAGCGGCAGCACGACAGCCGGGCGGTAGGCGCCGGCGATCATGGCGATGGCTGCCACGGTGGTCAGTCCGGCGATCGCGGCACACAGGGCGAGCGGGGCTGCGGCCAGCCATGCGGCAACGGCGCTGCCCTCCGCAGCCGCTCCGGCGGAGGAGGCGGTGGCGGGGCGCAGCCGGGCATCCTCGGCGCTGGTCATGACCGTCCTCTCAGCCTGAGCCGACCAGGGTGTGCTGGCCGGCCGGCGTCGACACCGTACCGTCCGGCTTGACCGAGAGCAGGTAGAGCGTGCGCGAACCGCCCAGGGGGTCCCGTACCGCGTGGATCAGCGCCGGTTTCCAGGTGGTGGTGGTCACTCGTGAGAGCGGCTGCACCTTGGGCGGGGCGCCGGTCGGGTCGGGCGGCAGGGTGGAGGTCCCGTCCACGAGCAGCATCAGCGTGCGGCCGGTGGCAGCGGCGCTGGTCCGCATCGCGGCCAGCGTCTCCGCCCGCAGCGGGTTGGCGCTGGTCCGGCTCACGCTGGAGGGCAGCCCGATGGTCGGCACCCTGCAGTAGGACCGCACGGTCATCTCGTAGCCGAACCACAGGCCGGTCCCGACCACGACGGCGGCATGCGCCGGCAGGTTGTCGCACACGTTCTCGATCTCGGCGAGCTGGGGCACGCCTTCGCGTACGCGCGCCAGCGGCTGGTCGGTGCGCAGGGTGAGCAGCAGCGCGGCCAGGCACAGCACGGCCACCCCGGCCCGGGCACCCGTGCCGTAACGGGCCAGCCGCCGGCCCAGGTAGGCGGCGCCGATCAGGAAGCCGGGGATGACGATCGGCAGGAACCGGCGGATCGACCAGATCTGGTCAGCCGTGATGTCCGGCCGGGCCAGCGAGATCAGGCTGTAGGCCACGAAGATGAGCAGGAAGCCGACCATCGCCGGGCGACCCGTACGACCGAATCGCCTGACCAGCCACGCGGTCCCGAGGACACCGGCCGCGACGACGATCGGGCTGTCGTACCAGCTCAACCAGGTCAGCGTGTTCTCGGCGTAGCTGCGGGTGCCGTCCAGGACCTGGTGCTCGTCGCGCTGCCAGTACTCGATCCAGCTGGTGAAGGTCGGCCCGATGTACTGGTGCGCGGTCAGCCACAGGGGGCGGGTGGCGCCGACCGCTGCCAGCAGCACGAGCAGCCCGGCCAGCCAGTTCGACGCCCGGCCGGCCCAGCGCTCGCCGGCCTGGCGCCAGGACCCTCCCCTCCACGCCACGGCGACGACTGCAGCGCCGACCAGCGCGATCAGGACCGCGCCGGCTCCCGGGATGATCGCTTCCGGGGCGTGCCCGCTGTTGCCGTACCAGTACAGCGGGCTCAGCGTCGCCGTGAGCCGCATGCCGAGCCCGTACGGGACCAGGCTGGCAAGGAGCAGGGCGGACACCTCGAGTCCGGCCCGGCGCCGACCCCCGGCGGGCGTCCGCGCCAGCTTCATCGAGCCGTAGCCGGCGACGGCGAGCAGGAAGATGCCGCCGTCGATGCGGGCGAGTCCCGTGGCGCCGCCGGTCAGTCCGGCCACGAGGTGCAGCGGGAGGCCACCACGCTCCGACTGCTGCTCGCAGAGGTACAGCAGGGCCAGGCCGCCGAGCAGGAACACCATGGCGGTCGGTTCGCTGTAGACCGCGCGGCTGAAGTGCATCATCGGCAGCGAGACGGCGAGCAGGGTCATCGCACCGAGCGCCCACCACTCCCGGACGAAGCCCCTGGCCAGCGCGAAGAACGCCAGCAGCGCGGCGCCACCGATGAGGGGGGCCACCCGCAGCAGCCAGGCGTTGCTCACCCAGCCGCCCATCGCGACCAGCATCGGGGCTGCGTTGGGATACTGGGACTGCACCTCGCCGGGTTTGGTGTCGCCGAACCCCAGCGAGGAGCTGACCAGTCCGCGCTGGCTGCCGAAGACCTGCGGATCTGTCGCGATCCGCGCGGTGTCGTGGTGGGCCAGCCACTGCGCCGTCAGCGCATAGGTGCCGGGGTCCCGGGCCACCACGATGTCCTGGGCCGAGTAGCCGACGTTGAAGCCGACGACGCCGGCAACGACCGCCAGCGCGAGCAGGTTGGGCCACAGGGTACGGGTGGGCGCCGCCGGCGCGTGGCGCAGCACCACCCAGGCGGCAAGGGCTGCGGCGGGCAGCCCGATCGGCAGCACGAGGGCGGCGCGGTAGGCGTTGTTCAGCAGGCAGACCGTGGCGACGAGGGTGAGCGCCGCCAGCGCGGCAGCCAGCGCCATGGGCAGGGCTGCCAGCCAACCGGCGAACCGCTCCCTCCGCGCCTGGCCCGTGCCGACGGGTTCGACCGGCGGGTTGACAGCGTGGGTGGCCGCGAGGGGCGCGGGACGAAGGCGCTCGTCCTCGGCGCTGGGCATGCGGAACCTCTCTGTCCGGGTGACCTGCAGCCTAGCGGGACCGGCTGAGCGCATCGCCCCGGGTCGGTCACGCGG
>JAWWOM010000023.1:0-2728 GCA_033851655.1 Frankiales bacterium | reverse complement strand
TGCACCGTGATCGCGATGAAGATGGTCGACCACTGCTGCAGTCGCGGATCGCCCAGCGCGTGGCCGACGATCCCGTGTGCCCCGGCCGCGATGGCCAGCACCGGCAGGACGATCCGCTCGTCCGGGTGCCAGCGGGCGGGCGTACGGGTGCGTGGCTGGTCCAGCACCGTCACGATCGTGAGTCACCGCCTGCCGCTGCCCGGGATCCGCTCGGGTCAGGGTAGCCCCGCCGGCTGTACGGGGCCCGCAGGATCAGCCGAGCTTGATCTGGCCGTTGACGTTCTTGACCGCGATCGACGGCAGCGGCTGCGGCGGTGGCCCGCTGAGGACCTGGCCGGTCTTGGCGTCGTACAGGCCGCCGTGGCACGGGCACTGGAACTGTGAGGTCTGCTTGAGGAACGCCACCGTGCAGCCGGCGTGGGTGCAGATCGCACTGAACGCCTTGTATTCCCCCGCGGCGGTCTGCACCACGTAGGCGGGGTCGCCGGTAGACGGATCGGTGAAGCCGACCCCACCGGCCGCTGCGACGGCGGCGGCGGTGGCGATCGTCGGACCCCCACCGGGAGCGCTGGTGTGGGCTGGTGCGCCGGAGGTTGTCGGTGCCGATGCCGGTGCGGCGCCTGACGACGGCCCGGCGGCCGAGGGGGCCGGGAAGGCATTGGCTGCGGCAGCGGAGGACGTGTCGCCGGCGAAGCCCCTGCCGATCGCGGCGTCGATGCCGGCAAGGGCGAGTCCGCCGGCAGCGACGGCCCCGGTCGCGACCACCGCGCGACGCCCGAACAGCGGCTCCGGGACGGCCGGCAGTGGCTGCCGGTTGCCCTTCACCGGCCTGACCACCACCGGCCTGGTCCGCCAGGCGTCGAGGGAGAGCACGCCGCCGGCACCGGCCAGGATGAACGGGATCCACATGAAGACGAAGACGATGTCCGAGCCGTAGTAGTAGGGCCGGGTCTTCCAGCTCACCGTCAGGAAGAACGACAGCGACAGGACGGCGCCGAGTGCGGCAGCGGCCCTGCTCCACAGGCCGAGCAGAGTGCCGACGCCCACGCCGATCTCGGCGATCGCTGTCAGGACGCCGAAGGCGACCGCATGGTGCGAGACCGGACCGAGCAGGAAGCGGATCGGGCTGGTCTGCTTGTACAGCAGGATCTGCGCCTGGATGGACTGAGGCCGGGACGCGTCGAAGAAGTGCGGGTCGGCGAGCTTCTGCAGACCGGCGAAGGTGAAGGTCAGACCGAGGAAAAGCCGTACCGGCAGCAGTACGACACCCGGCCGGCTGAGTGCGGCCCGCCATTGGTCCCGGGACTGCGGCAGGGTCATGGACTTCTCGGAGGTCACGGTCACTTCTCCCAGTACGCGACGGCCGGCGCTGTGGTTCAGCCCCGATGATCCTGCCGCAGCCAGCATGCCCTACGAGGGTGAGCGGAAGATTAGCCGCGGGCGGCGGCCCGCCGCTTGTCCGTCGCCGCCGCCACCTCGACCCGGCGGGCCGCCTTGACCGGGACGGCCTTGACGGCGACGGCCTTGACGGCTCGTACGGGAGTCGCCTTGGCCGGCGCCACCTTTTTGGCCGCCGCGACCTTCTTGACCGGCTTGGTCCTGGCAGCGGAACCGGGCACCGGCTTGCCCTTGAGCGCCTCGCGCAGGAATCGCCCGGTGTGGCTCGCCGCCACCTCGGCGACCTGCTCGGGGGTGCCCTCGGCGACGACCCGGCCACCGCCGGTGCCGCCCTCGGGACCCATGTCCACGATCCAGTCGGCAGTCTTGATCACGTCGAGGTTGTGCTCGATCACCAGCACGGAGTTGCCGGCGTCCACCAGCCGGCCGAGGACGCCGAGCAGCTTGCGTACGTCCTCGAAGTGCAGGCCGGTGGTCGGCTCGTCGAGGATGTAGACGGTCCGACCGGTCGAGCGCTTCTGCAGCTCCGACGCGAGCTTGACCCGCTGGGCCTCGCCACCGGACAGGGTCGGCGCCGGCTGGCCGAGCCGGACGTAACCCAGCCCGACGTCGTTGAGCGTCCGCAGGTGCCGGGCGATCGCGGGGACCGCCTCGAAGAAGTCGGCTGCCTCCTCGATCGGCATGTCGAGCACCTCGGCGATGCTCTTGCCCTTGAAGTGCACCTCGAGCGTCTCGCGGTTGTAGCGGGCGCCGTGGCAGACCTCGCACGGCACGTAGACGTCCGGCAGGAAGTTCATCTCGATCTTGATGGTGCCGTCGCCGCGGCAGGCCTCGCAGCGGCCGCCCTTGACGTTGAACGAGAACCGGCCGGGCAGGTAGCCGCGGACCTTGGCCTCGGTCGTCTCGGCGAACAGCTTGCGCATGTGGTCGAACACCCCGGTATAGGTGGCCGGGTTGGACCGCGGCGTGCGCCCGATCGGGGACTGGTCGACGCCGACCACCTTGTCGACCAGCTCGAGGCCGGTGACCCTGCGGTGCCGGCCGGGCACCGTACGGGCGCCGTTGAGCTCTTTGGCCAGCACCGCGTGCAGGATGTCGTTGACCAGCGTCGACTTGCCGGAGCCGGAAACCCCTGTCACCGCGACGAAGTTGCCCAGCGGGAACGACACGGTGACGTCGTTGAGGTTGTGCTCGCGGGCGCCGTGGACGGTGAGCTGACGGTCGGCACTGCGCGGCCGGCGGACGGGCGGCACCGGGATGGACCGCCGGCCGGAGAGGTAGCCACCGGTGTTCGAGTCCTCGTTGGCGAGCAGGCCGGCCACACTGCCGG
>JAWWOM010000018.1:0-4458 GCA_033851655.1 Frankiales bacterium | reverse complement strand
TCCACGACACCTACGGGCAGGCGCTGGCGAACACCCTGACCGCGTTGCGGGCCGGCGTCACCACGGTCGACTCGTCCGCCGGCGGGCTGGGTGGTTGCCCGTTCGCCAAGAGTGCCACCGGCAACCTGGCCACCGAGGACCTGGTCTGGCTGCTCGACGGGCTGGGCATCGAGACCGGCGTCGACCTGGCCGGGCTGGTCCGGTGCAGCGCCTGGATGGCCGGGCAGCTGGGCCGGCCGAGCCCTTCCGCCGTGGTGCGCGCCCTGGCAGCGGAGATGGCGGATGCCTGATCTCGTCGTACAGCGTGCGGGCGGGGTCTTGCGGCTCACCATCGACCGGCCGGAGAAACGCAACGCCCTCAGTGACGAGGTGGCGACCGCGATCTGCGCCGAGCTCGACGACGTGGCTGACCTCCGCGTGGTGCTGCTGGCCTCCACCGGCGACCGGGTCTTCTGCGCCGGCGCCGACCTCGCCGTGATGTCCGGTGCTGAGGCGCACCAGGGTCGCGGAGGGGTGCGGCGGGTGGCAGAGGCGATGCGCGCGTGTCCCGTACCAGTGGTGGTACGGGTCCAGGGTCTCTGCCTCGCCGGCGGCGTCGGCGTGATCCTGGGTGCCGACATCGTGGTGGCGGCAGACAGCGCCGCGTTCGGGCTGCCGGAGATCGACCGGGGCCTGTGGCCGTTCATGGTCAGTGTGCTGCTGGCGCAGCACGTCTCGCCCAAGGTCGCGATGGACCTGATGCTTACCGGTCGCCGGGTGGGTGCCGAGGAGGCCGCAGCGATCGGCCTGATCTCCAGGGTGGTGCCCGACGTCGGACTCGACGCCGAGGTCGAGGCCCTGGTCGGCACCCTCGCGGCCGCGGCCCCCCTGTCCGTACGGGAGGGCAAGGCGGCGTTCCTCAGCCTCCTCGACACCGGCGACACCCTCGAGCAGATGCAGCAGCGGCTGACCGCGCTGACCCAGACCGCCGACGTCGCCGAGGGCATCGCAGCCTTCCGCGAGCGCCGGCCGCCACGCTGGCAGGGCCGCTGACCCACGCCGGCGCCGCCGGGGAGTCAGCCGGCGACCTCCGGCGGTTGCGCCGGGCGGGTCTCGTGGCCGTGCTGGAGCAGCGGCAGGATGCGGGGCGCGATCCGTTGCTTGAGCGCGATCTCGGTACGGGTCCGCACGACGCCCGGCACGGCGAGCACCCGTTGCAGGATGTCCTCGAGATGGGCGTTGTCGTGGGCGACCGCCCGGCACACCATGTCGGCCTCGCCGGTGGTGGTGAACGCCTCCAGCACCTCGGGGATTTCGCGCAGCCGCTCGACCACGACGTCGAGCTTGCCCTGGGCCAGATGCAGGTGGATGTAGGCGCTCACCGCGAAGCCGAGAGCGGCCGGCCGCAGGGTCGGCGCATAGGTCGCGATGACATCGCTGCGCTCGAGCCGGGTGAGTCGCGCCTGCACCGTTCCGCGGGCGACGCCGAGCACCCGCGCGTACTCGCGCGTGCCGGCGCGTGGCTCCTCGATCAGCATCCGGAGCAGGGACAGGTCCAGGTCGTCGGGCTGCATGTTCCGTTGGCTCCTCGCAGGGATGACGCTCAGGGCCGCGGCTGGGCCAGTGGCCCAAGATCTCGATCTCACTGTAGATCCGGGACCTGCATTTTCCTACATTCAGAGCCACCGGACCAGAGAGGCCGCTGATGACTCTCGCGACGCCCACCGAAGAACTGGCGGCGTTCTCGCTCGACGACCGCTACCGCAAGGTCGAAGGCCTGATCTACATCACCGGGGTCCAGGCCCTGGTTCGCACCATCCTGGCCAGGTCGCGGCTCGACCGGATGAACGGCGCCGACCAGGCGAGCTTCGTCTCGGGGTACGAGGGCTCGCCGCTGGCCGGTTTCGACCTGGAGCTCCAGCGCCACCTCGACGTGCTCGAGGAGCACCGGATCACCCACCAGCCGGCCCTGAACGAGGAGCTCGCCGCGACCGCGGTCTCCGGCAGCCAGCTGGCCCGGTCGGTGGCCGACCTGCGGACCGCCGGCATCACCGGCTACTGGTACGGCAAGGCGCCCGGCCTGGACCGCGCGACGGACGCCTTCCGGCACGCCAACATGGCCGGCACCGACGGTCGGGGCGGAGCGGTCGCGTTCGTCGGCGACGACCCTGCTGCGAAGTCCTCCAGCGTCCCCTGCTCGTCGGAGTTCGCCCTCGCCGACCTGGCGATCCCCACGCTGTTCCCCGCCGACCCGGCCGAGGCGGTCGTCCACGGGCTGCACGCGGTCGAGCTGTCGCGGGCCAGCGGGCTCTGGTCGGCCCTCAAGGTCAACACCGTCGTCGCTGACGGCGCGGCCACCACCATCGAGCCGAGGTACTGGACCGCACCCGACCTCTCCGGGCTGCCCGGGGGGCTCGTTGCCTACCAGCACAAGCCGTCCGCGTACCTGCTGGGGACGACGCTGGCCGAGCTCGAGGCGAGCATGCACCGTACCCGGCTGCCGATCGCCGTCGAGTACGTCCGGCGCAGCGGCCTCAACGAGATCAAGGGCGCCCGGGAGGCCCGGATCGGCATCGTGGCCGCAGGGTCGACGTACCTGGCCGTACGGCAGGCCTTGGCGACGCTCGGTCTCGACGACGCCGAGCTCGACCGCCGCGGGATCCGGCTGCTCAAGCTCGGCGTCATCTTCCCGCTCGAGCCGTCGGTCGTCCGCGAGTTCGCCGACGGCCTCGAGGAGATCGTCGTCGTCGAGGACAAGCGGTCGTTCCTCGAGGACGCGATCAAGTCGGTCCTGTACGGGCTCCCCGACGCACCCGTCGTGCACGGCAAGCGGCAGCGCGACGGAGCCGTCCTGTTCAACGGGCTCGGTGAGATCGACAGCGACACGGCCGCCGTCGCCCTGGCGCCGCTGCTGGCCGGTGCCGGCATCCCGGTCACCGCACCGCCCCGGCCCCGGCAGTACCTCCAGCTGGCCGGCGGCCCGCCACGCAAGCCGTTCTTCTGCTCCGGCTGTCCGCACAACACCTCGACCAAGGCACCCGAGGGATCCCTGGTCGGCGCCGGCATCGGGTGTCACACCATGCTGCTGCTGAACCCGGCCGAGCGCGCGGGCGAGCTGGCCGGCATCACCCAGATGGGCGGCGAGGGCGCGTACTGGATCGGCATGGCGCCCTTCGTGAGCCAGCAGCACTTCTTCCAGAACCTCGGCGACGGCACCTTCGCGCACTCCGGCAGCCTGGCCGTCCGCGCGGCCGTCGCCTCCGGCATCAACGTGACCTTCAAGCTGCTGCGCAACTCCGCGGTGGCGATGACCGGCGGCCAGGAGCCCGTCGGCGAGCGCAGCCTCGCCCAGCTGGTCGCCCTCCTCCGGGCCGAAGGCGTCGCGAAAATCATCGTCACGACCGAGGACACCAAAGCCGTGCGCCGCCAGCTGGGGCGCAGCGAAGACGTGCGGCACCGCGACGGGCTGCTCGAGGCGCAGAGCGAGCTCGCCGCGGTGCCGGGCGTGACGGTCCTCATCCATGACCAGGAGTGCGCAGCGGAGCTGCGGCGCAAGCGGCGCAGGGGCAAGGCGCCCACACCGACGCAGCGGGTCCTCATCAACGAGCGGGTCTGCGAGGGCTGCGGCGACTGCGGCAAGAAGTCCAACTGCCTGTCCGTGCACCCGGTCGACACCGAGTACGGCCGCAAGACGACCATCGACCAGTCGTCCTGCAACCTCGACTTCTCTTGCCTGGCAGGCGATTGCCCGTCGTTCCTGACGGTCGTCCCCGGCCGCCGCACGGAGGCGAAGCACGCCTCTGTGGCCGAGCCGCCGGAGCCTCACCGGGTCGTGTCGACCGACGCGTTCTCGATGCGGATCGTCGGCATCGGTGGCACCGGCGTGGTCACCCTCGCCCAGGTCATCGCGACGGCAGCCGCGATCGAGGGCCTGCACGTGCGCGCGCTGGACCAGACCGGCCTCGCGCAGAAGGGCGGAGCCGTCGTCTCCGACCTCACCCTGCGCAAGGAGCCGTGGGAGGGCTCGGCCCGGCTGTCGTACGGCCAGTGCGACCTCTATCTGGCGCCCGACCTGATCGCCGGCACCGAGCCGGTCAACCTGCGCGTCACCGACCCGGCCCGTACCGTCGCTGTCGCCTCGACCGGCCTCGCACCGACCGGGGCCATGGTCACCGACGTCACCGCGGCAACGCCCGACATGGCGGACCTCGTGTCGCGGCTGCGGAGGGCGTCGCGCGAGACGCGGGCCATCGACGCGCTGACCCTCGCTGTGGACCTCCTCGGCGATGAGCAGTACGCCAACGTGATGCTGCTCGGTGCCGCTTATCAGCTGGGTGCTGTTCCCCTTGCGGCGTCGACGATCGAGATGGCGATCCAGCTCAACGGCACAGCGGTCGACGCCAACATCGCCGCTTTCCGGCACGGGCGCAGCGTCATCGCCACCCCGGTGGTGGACGACGCCCCGCGCGACCAGTCGCT
>JAWWOM010000096.1:0-2921 GCA_033851655.1 Frankiales bacterium | reverse complement strand
GATGCGGCTGCTGGTCACGGGCAGCGTCGGGGTGGTCGTCGGCCTGCTGGTCTCGCTGCCGCTCACCTGGCGGATCGGCGTGCTCGCCGGCTGGGACACGACCGCGGTCCTGCTGCTGCTCTTGCTGTGGCCGACCATCTGGCCGATGGACGGCGACGAGACGGCTGCCCATGCCGTACGGGAGGACCCGTCCAAGCCGTTGGCAGACCTGCTCGTCGTCGGCGCCTGCCTGGCCAGCCTGCTCGGCGTGCTGCTGGTGATCCTGGGAGGCAAGAGCAAGGGTGCCAACCAGGGCCTGTCCGTCGGCATCGCCGTGACGAGCGTGCTGCTGTCCTGGGCGCTGGTGCACAGCAACTTCACCACCCGCTACGCCCGGCTCTACTACACCGGCATCGACGGGGGCATCGACTTCAAGAGCGACGAGAAGCCGAAGTACTCCGACTTCGCCTACGTCGCCTTCACCCTCGGCATGACCTACCAGGTGTCCGACACCGACCTGCAGAGCCAGGTGATGCGCTCCACGGCGCTTCGGCACGCCCTGGTCTCGTACGTGTTCGGCGTCCTCATCATCGGCGCCACCATCAACCTGGTCGCCGGCCTCAGCAAGTAACGGCCTCTGGACCCCGTACGAGGGCCGGCGACCCCGGGGACTCGCGATGTACGTGACCAACCGGTGAGAGCCGGTCGGCAGCCACGCCGCGGCCAGGCACGATGAACGGGGACAGCCCGCGGGGCGGCGGCCGGAGGATCGGCGCCGAGGTTCGGTTGGGGAGGACACGATGACGGGTCAGCCCCTGCACGCCTCTCCGCGCTCCCTGGCCGGATTCGGCGTGGTTCTCGCCTTGGTGGCCGCCGCGGGGCTGGCGACCGCGTTGTCGACGACCGGCGGCGCGAAGAACCACCCGGCGCCGGCGCACGCTGCCGGGGGTTCGGCGGCCACGTCAGCCCTCGCTGCCCCCAAGCCGGTGCCCGCTGCCGATCTCGTCGTGCAGCAGCAGCACGCCGGCACGGTGGCCTGGAACCGGGCGCTGCTCGTCACGGCCAGGCACGGCACGATGCGATCGATCAAGGTCTCGGACGATGCCGGCCACGCCGTAGCAGGGGCGGTCTCGACCAAGGCGACCACCTGGGTGTCCGCCGCGACGCTGGTGCCGTCCACGACCTACACGGTGCATGCCGTCCTGAGCCAGCCCGACGGACAGGTGGTGCAGCGCAGCGTGCACGTGACCGCCAGTCCCGCTGCCGCACTGCTCACGGTCGGCGTGACCCCGGCCGCCGGCGCCACGGTGGGGATCGGGGAGCCGCTCGTCGTCTACTTCCACGGACATGTGGCCAACCGCGCCGCCGCCCAGCGGGCGCTGCAGGTGACCAGCTCACCGCCGGTCGCCGGCGCGTGGCGGTGGTTCGGTGACAACGAGGTGCACTACCGGCCGGCCGGCTACTGGCCGGCCGGGACCACGGTCACCATCACGCCCGCTCTGCACGGAGTGCAGCTTGCCCCGGGGACCTGGGGGGTCACGCAGCCGTCGGTGACGTTCCACATCGGCCCCGCGCACATCAGCGTCGTCGACGTGGCCAGCCACACCATGACCGTGTACGCGGACGGGCAGGTGGTCCGGGTGCTGAAGGCCAGCACCGGCCGGGACAAGTACCCGACCCGGCGCGGCGTCCACATCGTCTTGTCCAAGCAGCCGGACAAGCTGATGGACTCGGCGACCGTCGGCATCCCGCGTACCAGCCCCGACGGGTACTACGAGCATGTGGCCTGGGACGTCCGGATCTCCGACGGAGGGGCGTTCGTCCATTCGGCGCCGTGGTCAGTCAAGGACCAGGGCGTGCGCAACGTCAGCCATGGCTGCGTCAACCTCGCCCCGGCGGACGGCCAGTGGTTCTTCAACTTCAGCCAGCTCGGGGACGTCGTCAACGTCCTGAACAGCCCGAGCCCACCGTTGCTGACCGACCCCGGCACCGAGGACTGGAACTACACGTGGTCGACCTGGCAGTCGGGCAACGCCGACACCCCCTAGTGCCGCGCTGGGCAGCATGCCGGCGTCCAGCGCCGCTGTCGCGGCCTCTCGGGTGGCCCACAGCATGACCGCCAGGCTCATCGTCACGGCCACCGCCGCGATGATCCACGGTGCCGACGTCGCGGGGTCAGCCGGCAGGAAGACCGACAGCTGCTGGCAGTCCGGCAAGGCGGTGAAGATGGCAGCCACGCTGAGCCGGCTGACCCAGCGGCCGGCTCTGCCCGCGGCCACCAGCGGCAGCAGCCCCCACGTGAGGTACCACGGATAGACGACCGGGCCGAGCAGCGCCGCTCCCAGCAGGGTCAGCCCGATCGTCTCCGCTGCCGGCCTCCTGCGAGCGGTCACCAGCAACAGCGCGACCAGCACCGCCGCCGCCACTGCTGCCACCAGCTGCATGGCGACCAGCAACGAGTCGAAGTCCACGGGCACCCCCAGGGCGTGGCCGGCGGCCGCCAGCAGCTCCGTCACCGCGGTGCTGGGCCCGTAGACCGTGCGGCCGGACAGCGTGCTGCTCAGGCCGCCGAGGAACCCCAGCGAGTCCGGCTGCACCGCCCCGAAGAGCAGCCAGGGCACGAGGCCGGCAGCGACCGCGCCAGCGGCCGCCCGCCACCGCTGCCGGCCCGGGCGCTGGGCCGCGACGTGCAGCCCCGCCAGCACCAGCACGGCCACGATCATCGGTGCCTTGACGGCTGCCCCTGCCGAGGCCGCGGCCACGGCCGCCAACGGGAACCCGCGCTGCCACAGCAGCAGAGCGCCGAGAACGCCGACTCCGACCAGCGCCTCCCAGTGCCCGGCGCCCAGCAGCTCGAGCAAGACCAGCGGGTTGGCCACCCCCATCGCCACGGCGAACGGCCGGCGGCCGGGTGCGCACAGGGCAGCCAGCAACACCCCGCA
>JAWWOM010000004.1:0-7629 GCA_033851655.1 Frankiales bacterium | reverse complement strand
TGAAGGGAACGCTGGCCGTGGACGCCCTCGACGCCGACGCCCTGGTGTCGTACGCCGGCATCTGCGGCCGACTGCTGGCCAAGGGCCACGCGCGGACCAGCGGCGCTTCGATGATCGCTGCCTACGTCGGGGGCTCGGACAAGCTCGATGTGGCGCTGTGCACCTTCGCCCGGCTCTACGCCGACCAGACCGAGCGGGACCACCAGACACTGGTCGCTGCCGTTGCCCGAGGGGTCCTGCCGACCCAGGCTTAGCCGGACGCTTGTTGTCGTCGTCCCTCTCGCCCTTGTCAAGGGTTCGGGGCTGTTTGTGGACAGCGGTTTCGGTTGTCCACAAGTTCGGGATGACGGTGGTTGGCGCAGGTCTGTCGGCCCTATCCTCGAACGCATGTTCGACTCCAGTCAACGCCTCGACCCGGACACCGAGCTGCCCGAGCTGGCCGCCGCGATCGCCGGGCTGCCCGCTGCGCAGCCCGGCCGGACCGGGCTGGCCACCGGGCTGCGGGTCCGGGCGCTGCTCACCCTGCGCCGGCGGCTGGACGCCCACCTGCTCGCCGAGCTCGACTCCTTCGACACCCAAGGTGGCGCCACGGCGTACGGGTTCCCCACTACGCAGTCCTGGCTCCGCGCCTACGGCAACCTCGACCACGGCATCGCCGCCTCGATGGTGGCCTCTGCCCGCCTCGCCCGCCGGCTCCCGACACTCGGCGACGTGCTGGCCACCGGGGGCATCGGCGTCGAGCACCTCGCCGCGATCACCCGGAGCACCCGACACATCCCCGAAGACGTCGTCGCCGAGCACGAGGCGACGTTGGGCAACCTCGCCCCCCACGCCCGGCCCAGCGACCTGGCCCGCGCCGGGCAGAAAATCACCGACGTCTACCAGCACGACACCCTCCACAGCGACCCCGACTACCTCGGCGAGGCCCGGCGGCTGTCGCTGGCCCAGACCATCGACGGGATCTGGTCCCTCGACGGACAGCTGACCCCCGAAGACGGCGCCAAGCTCGCCGCTGCGCTCGAACCGCTGACCCGCAAACGCGGACCCGAGGACGAACGCACCGCCCCCCAACGCCGCGCCGACGCCCTCGGCGACCTCGTCGACATCGCCCTGCGCTGCGGGCAGCTACCCCAGGCCGGCGGAGACCGGACCCGGCTCACCCTGCTCGTCCACATCACCGAACAGGCCCTCGCCGCCCGGGCCGCCGCCACGGCCGGCTCTGACCCACAGGACTCCGGGGGCCAGGCCGCGTTGTCGGACATCGCGGGCGCGGTCACCGGCACCGGCCCGGGTGAGCTGTTCGCCGGCAGCCGCCTCGCCGCGGCGTTCGGTGACGGCGGCAACGCCCGCCAGCTCCTCGGCTCCCACGCCGCGATCAGCCCTGAGGCGTTGCAGCGGATCGGTTGCGACGCCGACGTCAACATCGCCCACCTCGACCCCACCGGTGAGATCCTGCACCTCGGCCGGAGCACCCGCTTCGCCAGCACCGGGCAGGTCCGCGCCCTGACCGTCCGCGACCGGGGTTGCGTCTTCCCGGGCTGCGACAAACCGCCCGCCCGATGCCAAGCCCACCACCTGCGGTTCTGGTTCCCCGACGGACCCACTGACCTGCCCAACCTCGCCCTGGTGTGCGCCTTCCACCACTGGCTCATCCACGACCGGCACTGGCAACTCGAACGCATCCCCGCCGGACCACCAGCCCCGACCGGCGGCTGGCAAGCCACCTCCCCCACAGGACTCACCCTGCGCCGACACCGAAAACCCGCCGCCTGACCGAAAGGTCAGGCGCAGGCCCGCCGCGGTCAGCACCGGGCAGCACCGGGCCTGGAGCGGGCGAGCGGGCGGGGAGGACCGCTTCCGCGGGAACGGCAGCTACGAACCCGGGCGAGGCGCAACACAACAGCCGTCGTCGAAAGGGCACTCGTCCCAGGACGGGCCCATCGGGCCGAGCGCCAGCCGCTCGGCGCCGGCTGTGCGCTCGAGCACCAGGTCGCAGATTGCCCCGATGAACGCCGGGTGGGTGCCGACGGTTCCGGCTCGGTTCAGCCTGATGCCTTCCTCGGCTGCGGTCTCCTGCGCCTCGATGTCCAGGTCCCACAGCACCTCCAGGTGATCGGAGACGAAGCCGGTAGGTGCGAGGACCACCTCCTCGACGCTGTCAGCGGCCAGCCGGCGCAGGTGGTCATTGACATCCGGCTCCAGCCACGGCACCTGGGGAGGACCCGATCGAGACTGCCAGACGAGGTCGAACTCAGCACCCGGGCCGCGCACGGCCTCGGCCACGAGTCGTGCCGTCTCCCGCTGCTGCTGCAGGTAGAGCCCTCCGGTCGGGCCGGCGCTCGCGTTCATCGCCACCGGCACGGAGTGGGCGGTGAACACCAACCGGGCCCCGTACGGGTCAGGGTGCCGGCTCAGCGCCTCCCGGACACGTTCGGCGTTGGCGGCGACGAAGCCGGGGTGGTTGAAGAAGTGCCGCAGCTTGACCAGCTCCGGGCCGCCCTCCACGTGGGCGTCCCGCAGGTTCTCGCGGTACTGCCGGCAGCCGGAGTACCCCCCCGTCGCACTGGTTGCCAGCACCAACGCGCGGCTGACCCCGTCGGCCGCCATCCGCTTGACGGTGTCTGCGAGCCATGGCTCGGAGTTGCGGTTGCCCCAGTACACGGGGAGGGCGATCGCCCTGTCCGCAAAGGCATCTCGAACCGCATCGAGCAGCTCGCGGTTCTGCCCATTGATCGGCGACACGCCACCGAAGTGGTGGTAGTGCGCGGCGACGGAGAGCAGCCGTTCGTCGGGTACGTTGCGCCCGGCCGTGACGTGCCGGAGGAAAGGCATCACCTGCTCGGGAGACTCCGGACCGCCGAATCCCAGCAGCAGGAAGCCGTCGTAGGTCATGGCTGCTCCGAGATGCTCAGCAGCGCCAGCGCGGCGATCGTCGCCGAGTCACGGACCTCGCCCGTGCGCACCATCGAACGCAGCTCGCCCTCGCTCACCCACCGGTGCGTCATGTCCTGCTCGGTGTGCTCGCGGTCGGGCGTGCCCTGGACCAGGTCCTCGGCCAGGAAGACCTCCATGCCCTGGCTGCAGAACCCGTACGCGGTGGACAGCGATCCGAGGTGGGTCATCGAGCCCGCGGACAGGCCGGTCTCCTCGCGCAGCTCGGCCTGAGCCAGCTCGGACCTCGTCCCCGAAGCGCCGGCCCCCCAGGAGCCCTGGGGGAACTCGACTGCCCGCCGGCCGACCGGGTACCGGAACTGCTCGACAACCCAGAAGCCGTTGTTCTCCCGGGGGATCACCAGGGCAAAGTCCGGCTTGTCCACCACGCCGTAGATGCCGGTGCGACCGTCGGCCATCGCCACCTTGTCCTCGCGGACGGTCATCCACGGGTTCGCGTACACGACCCGGCTCGACAGCTGCTCCATGGATCCAGCATGACGGATCATCGCGGTCGGGGCTCGCCCAAGGGTCGGCCTCGCGCCGTCGACGCCTCACCGATCGTCTCATCGACGGCCCCGCTGGGTCGTACGGCGGCCTGACCTCGAATCGCGGATATTCGGCCGCTCAACGGGGCAGGTCCCGGTCGAACGGAGGCACCGGGCGTCCGAGTGGAGGTGGTCGTGTGAAGGGTGAGCTGGCGTTCCCGGCACTGAGGCAGGTCGCCCTGGACAGCACCGATGCCCGTGGGCTGGCGGAGTTCTACCGACGGCTGCTCGGGATGACCTATCGGCCCGGCGACGAGCCGCCGGCCTCGGGTCAGCCGGACCCGAAGGGCCAGGACTGGCTGGTGCTTCGAGGACGGGAGGATGGCTGGCGGATCGCCTTCCAGCAGGTCGCCGTGCTGCCGGAGGCGACCTGGCCGGACGGACCGGTCCCCCAGCAGCTGCACCTCGACCTGTCGGTGCCGACGACCGAGGACTTGGCGATGCAACACGAGCACGCGCTGTCGCTCGGAGCCCGACTGCTGCAGGATCGCTCGCAGGACGCCGAGGAGCCGCTCTACGTCTACGCCGACCCGGCCGGCCACCCGTTCTGCATCTTCGTCGCGCCGGCCTGACCGGCGCTTGTCACGCCCTGAGCGCGGGGTCGGGATGAGTCGTGGAGCCGGAGGTGGGGATTGAACCCGCGACCTATCGCTTACGAGGCGATTGCTCTACCACTGAGCTACTCCGGCAGCGTCGCGGAGTCAGTCGGTCGCAACCGCCCGGCCCCGAGGCACGACGTCGAGTATGTCATGCCCCGCCCAGGCCTGCGCCACGGCCGCGGAGGCACCGTACGAACCCGTAGGGTCAGCCGCGACGGAGAGCCTGGCGGGCCAGCAGGACGATCGCCAGCGGCCAGACCAGGGCGAGCATGACCACGCCTGCCCGTACGCTCCAGGGCTCCAGCCCCTGAGCCTCGAAGTACGCCGTGCTTGCCGGATCTTGGACGGAGGTGAGCGCGAGCCACGCGCCGACGACGACCATGCCGGCCAGATAGACGGCCATCAGGCCACTCCTTTGCCCCCTGCGGTGTTCCTACCGGTTCATCGTCCGCAGCGGCGATGAACGGACGGTGAGCCGCAGGAGGCGGGCGGTCGCCGATCGGGTGACATCGCGGCACCCGTCACGGCGCGACGGCGCGCCAGGTCGAGGGCCGGACGCGGCCGTCGGCTCGGGTCCCGATCCGGCGCTGCACCGCGACCACCGCCGCCTTGGTCCTCGCGTCGAAGCGACCGGTGGTCGGCAGCCAGGTTGCCCACTGCAGCGCCTGGACAGCCGGTCCGGACGAGCCAGGGCCGATCGTGATCCCCTTGTACGGGGCGAGCGGGTCGGGCAGCGGGACGTTGGGGGCGAACAGCGCGGACATCGACCGGGAGAAGCCGGGGCAGACACTGTCCATGTCGAAGGCACCGGTCGTGGACTGCACCATGACGACGGGCCCGGTCGTGAAGCCGGCCCGGGAACAGCGGGCGACCCGGGCGGCGGCGCTGGTCGAGCGGCCGATCGTCACCCATTGCGGCAGACCGGCCTGCCAGTCGCCGGTGATCTCCCGCCAGCCGTAGGTGTACGAGTACAGGCCCGGCTGGACGCCGAGCGAGCGGATGCCGGCGATCTCGCCCTTGATCAGTGAGACGTTGGCCGGGATGTTCTTGGACCAGTCCTGCTCGGACCGGTGCTCGACATCGACCCAGAGAAAGCGCGGATGAGTTCCCTTGCTGCGCAGCAGGTTGACGGCCCAGGTGCCCTGCTGGAAGCCGGAGTTGTACGTGTGGCAGAGCAGGTCGGCGGCCGCACAGTGCCTGGGCCAGTAGCCGGACTGGGCCAGCTCGGCGGGTGTCGGGTAGTCGGGCAGGTGGTAGTTGCCGACCATGTTGGCGTGCGCCCGCGCGTAGGCAAGCTCGGTGGCCAGGCAGGGATTCTCGTCCATCACGTACTTGGCGTTGACCTCCACGATCATCATCCGGTACCAGGTCGGCGGCGGCAGCGGCATGCCCAGTCCCCCGATGTTCTGGGCGCAGTCCGGCCAGCCGAGGTCCTGGCCGTTGTAGATCGGGGTGTGCCAGGCGGGAGATCTCGGCGCTGCTGAGGCGACGCCTCCGGCCAGCGCCGTGGTCGTGAGCGACAGCGCGGCCGCGACGAGGGCGGCCACTGCCCGGCGGATCCGGATGGTCGGGTTCGGTGGCGCTTGGCGCATGGGGCAGGCCTCGCTCATCAGGCATCAGGCGGTCGGGCGGTCGGTCGTCGATGCTGTCCTTGTCGACAGCGGGGACCGGATGCTTGACCCCGCTGTCGCACCCCGGCCGGACCTCGTACGGCCACGGTCGACGAGCCGGAACAGCTGCTCCTCAGCCCCCGTCGAGCAGCGCCGCCATCGCCGGCAGCTGGAAGAACGCCGCCATCTCGCGGGCGGTGGGGCCGCCCGCGTCGGGGTCGGCCCCTGCCGCGAGCAGGGCCCGTACGCTGACCTCGTTCTGCCGGAAGACCGCAGCACAGAGGGCGGTCTGACCACGGTCGTTGGCCCGGCCGGTGTCGGCGCCTGCCGCGAGCAGGGCCCGTACCGTGTCCGGGTGGTCGTGGTAGGCCGCCAGCATCAGCAGCGTGTCGCCCTTGTCGTTGGTCAAGTTGGGCGGCAGCCCCGCCTGGAGGTTGCGCTCGAGCTCCTGGGTGAGCCCGTTGCGGGCGGCCTCGAACATCCGGTGGGCGAAGTCGATGACTTCGGGATCCAGCTCGCTCGGCTCCATGGCTGCCAGCGTAGGTGATGGACCCGGGACATGGTCGAGCAGCTGTCGCGCAATCTGCTGAAGTCCGCGCAGGGCGAGTCGCTGGGGTGGCTGAACTTCGGCCCCGACGGCGCCTCTGGCGGTGTGGCGGGCCCCGACCGTTGTGCGTCGTCGGAGGTCCCGCGGCGGCGGATGACTCGCAGCTAGCCGTCCGAGCCGTGCCCGCCACCGTCGTCGCCGCCAGTGCCGCCAGTGCCGCCATTGCCGCCATGGTCGTCCCCGGCGTCGTGGTCGGCACAGGACGCGACCTGTGAGCCGTCAGCGCAGTGGTCGTCGCCGACCCCGCCGTCGTCGTGGTTGCGGCCGGAGCCGCCGTTGACCCGATCGTCGCCGGCGTCCCCATTGATCCGGTCGTCGCCGGCGTCCCCGGAGACGAGGTCGTTGCCGCGCCCGCCGGAGAGGTGGTCGTCGCCGGCACCGCCGTGGATCTCGTCAACGCCGTCGTCGCCGGTGACCGTGTCACTCCCGGCCCCCGCGAACACCGTGTCCTTGCCGGCACCGAGGTCGATGACGTCCTTGCCACGCGAGCCACAGACCAGGTCGTCGCCGGCGCCGGTACGCACGACGTGGCCGGCGTCCTCGATGTCCACGATGTCCCGGTGCGACGTTCCCCGTACCAGATGCGGCGACGACGCGGTGACGACCAGGGTCGCGTTGTGTCCGTGGCAGCTCGCCGAAGACCCCGACGAGGCCTGCGCGGCAGCTTGTCCGTACCCCACCAGCGTCACGACGGTGGAGGCGGCGATCAGGACGGCTCTGGCCTTGTGCATGGGGTCTCCTAGCGTCGGCTGCGTTGCGTTCCCCCCTGCTACGGCTGACCACGGCAGGTCGGTTCAATGTCAAAGGGGTAAGACTGGTGAATGTCGTCGATCCATCTCATCGGCGGGGGCTGGGCGGAACCCGACCTCTACCGACCCTTCCTCGACCAGGCGGGCACGCAGCCCGTGATCGCCTGCGTGGTCCTGGACGAGGGTGACGGCCCGGCCCAGTTCGCCCGCTGGGCTGGAGCTCTGCGCCAGGTGGCAACCTGCGAACCCGTACCGGTGCTGGTCCCGGAGGGCTCGACGCTTGCGCTCCCGGCTCTCGACGGCGCCGACGCGCTGCTCGTCTGCGGTGGGCTGACGCCGGCCTACGCTGCTGCGCTCGCCCCAGTCGCCGCGGGCCTGCGCGCCTGGCTGACCGGGCGGCCGTACTGCGGTTTCTCGGCAGGCTCGGCCATCGCCTCCACGCGCGCGGTGGTCGGCGGATGGCGCGACGGCGTGGTGCCGGTCTGCCCCGAGGACTCCTCCGAGGACCTCGACCAGGTCACGGTCGTCGAGGGCCTCGGACTGGTGGACCTGATGGTCGACGTGCACTGCTCCCAGTGGGGCACC
>JAWWOM010000094.1:0-7995 GCA_033851655.1 Frankiales bacterium | reverse complement strand
GCGATCCTGCCCTGCTTGTCGATCACCAGGGTCAGCGGCGGCGCGGCGATGGTCACCTTGCCCCGGAAGGCCAGCACCCATTTGCTGTCCGGGTCCGACAGGCTGTCGTACGGGACGTCGTGGCCCTTGAGGAACGCCTCTGCTGCCGACTTGTTGTCGCCGTGGAAGCTGACCCCGATCATGGTGACGCCTTCGGCCGTGAAGTCGTCGTAGATCTGCTGCAGGGCCGGCACCTCTTCCCGGCACGGATCACACCACGAGGCCCAGAAGTTGATCACGACCACGTGACCCTTCTGCGCCGCCAGCGAGAACGGCACGCCCTTCCCGATCGTGGTGCCGCTCAGGTCCGGCGCAGCTTTGCGCGCGCCGGGGGCAAAGCTGACCGGCCCCGACCCCGCGCCGGGGCTGGCACCCGTACAGGCGGAGGCCAGGAGCAGGCAGACGCCGACGACGGCGGTGCGCAGGATGCGGGAGAACGGCACGGATCGAACCCTCAACGGCGAAGGATGGCGGCGGGCAAACGGGAAACCGGCCGGCGCCAGTGGCGCCGACCGGTCCCATTGTCACTCGTGTTGCTGGCAGCCCTGCCCTCGGGGTGGGTCAGCTGACGCGCAGGCCCGTGGCACCGTCGAAGAGGTGCATGGCGCCCTCGTTGATGCCCAGGTTGACGACCGAGCCGGCCGCCGGGATGGAGCGGGGCTCGACGCGGGCGACGATGTCGTTGGACAGCGCGATCTCGCCGCTGGTGTTGCCGGTGGTTCCGTACAGGAACGCGTCCGAGCCCAGCTCCTCGACCAGGTTGACGGTGACCGGGAAGCCCTGGCCGGCGCCGACGACGCTGAGCGCCTCAGGCCGGAAGCCGACGGTCGCGGTGTCGCTGGTGAGCTTGGCCAGCTTGGCCCGCTCGACCGGGAGAACGGTGCCGTCGAAGGCGATGCCGTCCGCCATGACCTTGCCGGAGACCAGGTTCATGGCCGGGGAGCCCATGAAACCGGCGACGAAGACGTTGTCCGGGGTCTCGTACAGCTCACGCGGGGTGGCGCACTGCTGGAGCAAGCCGTCCTTGAGCACGGCGACCCGGTCACCCATGGTCATGGCCTCGACCTGGTCGTGCGTGACGTAGACGGTCGTGACCCCGAGCCGGCGCTGGAGCGAGGCGATCTGGGTGCGGGTGGAGACGCGGAGCTTGGCGTCGAGGTTGGACAGCGGCTCGTCCATCAGGAAGACCTGCGGCTTGCGGACGATCGCCCGGCCCATCGCGACCCGCTGGCGCTGGCCACCGGAGAGCGCCTTGGGCTTGCGCTCGAGGTAGGGCTCGAGGTCGAGGATCTTGGCGGCGTCGGCCACCCGGCTCGCGATCTCGCTCTTGTTGACGCCGGCGATCTTGAGCGCGAAGCCCATGTTCTCGGCGACCGTCATGTGCGGGTAGAGCGCGTAGTTCTGGAACACCATCGCGATGTCCCGCTCCTTGGGCGGCAGGTCCGTGACGTCACGGTCGCCGATGTGGATGGAGCCGCCGTCGATCTCCTCGAGACCGGCGAGCATGCGCAGGCTGGTCGACTTGCCACAGCCGGAGGGGCCGACGAGGACGAGGAACTCGCCGTCGTTGATCTTCAGGTCAAGCGCGTCGACGGCGGGCTTCTCCGTCTTGGGGTAGATCCGCGTTGCCTGGTCGAAACTGACACTAGCCATGCGTTACCAGCTCCTTCACCGGCAGGAACGTGCCGGACGATCCGAGTGAGGGAGTTCACACTTTTGCACGCGAACCTGGTTTTGTCTCGGGTGGAGTTCGTCACAGTTTTCCGTACGGAGTCCTCGGGCCACCCCGGCAGCCCCCCATCCCCGCCAGGTGGCGCGAGTTGTGGCGTGTCGCTCGGCGTGTCGCGCAGCTTGCCGAGCCCATCGCCGGCGTGGTCATCGACCGGCCCTCTGCGTGGAGGTCTGCCGCGCGACTAAGGGGGCCGAACGCAGGTCAGCTCGGGTAGAGCACCGTGCGGCCGACTTCAGCGCCGCTCGCCGCGTAGCCGATCAGCACCGCATCTGCTCCGCTCACACCCTTCGGCAGCCACCCACCGACCCAACCTTGCTGCACCGGCACGGCGCGGACGGCGCCATCAGCGAGATGGAGCTCTGCGCGTACGGCGAGACCGGCGGTGTAAGCGAAAGACGTGTAGCCAAGGCTGCCCCAGTCCGCCCCGCCGTTCTCGGCGAAGCCGCCAGCCGCCTTCGCGAGCGTGGAGCAGGCCGCGCCCTGGCCGGGAGGAAGCGCGACCTGCTGCGCCGTGGTCGTGGAATCCTCAGCTGCGAACGTCTTGGCCATGCAGAGGTAGCCCTGCTGGCCGTGCGCCACCCATACCTCGAAACGGCGGCCGGCAGGCCCCGGCTCGACCATCACCCGCACCGCTGTCGACAGGTCCAGCGGCGGCTCTCCAGGAGCCGGGTGCGCTAGCCACGGGAACGCGGTTCGGGCGCCGCTCGGGATGACGCCGGCCGCCCCGGCCACACCAACGCCTGCGATCGGGATCAGGACGGCAGACAGCCACGCAGCGACGACAGCCTTGCGCCGCCGGCGACGGGTGGGAGCCTGCCGGTCCTGGGCCAGGATCTCAGCGAGCAACGCCTCGTCGTACGGGACCACGCGGTCCCGTACCGGATCGGCGGCCTTCAGCGCGGCCATCATGGGCGGACTCCCGAGGTGAGGGTCGGCTGCGGCGTGGCGGCAGAGCCCAGCGCGGCGGCCAGGCGGCGACGGGCGCGATGCAGTCGTACGGCGGCGGTGGCCGCGGAACACCCGACCACGCGGGCAATCTCGGCGGGGTGCAGGTCCTCCCAGGCGGAGAGCCGGAGCAGCTCCTGGTCGGACTCCTTGAGCTGAGCCAACGCTCGCCGGACATCGAGGGCGGCATCGGAGTCGACACCGGGCGCGACGAAATCGGCCACAGCGGAGAGCCGCCCGTGCAGCCTCCCCCGGCGTTCCCGCTCACGGAAGCCGTCGAGCATGGTGTGCCTCGTGACCCCGTACAGCCAGGGCAGCGGGTCCTTGGGCACCTGGTCGAGCTTGCGCCACACGGTGAGAAAGGTCTGCGCGACAAGGTCATCCGCATCGACGACGTCGACTCGGCGCAACGCGTAGCGCATCACTGCCGGCTGGTACGCCCGGAACAACGCCGCGAAGCGCTCCTCGTCGGTGATGGCCACACCCCCTTGACGGTCCCGCGCCGGCAACTCTTACCGGCCCGATGGGGACATGGGCCAAGGCGTTGGGAGCGGCCGCACGACGACCCCAGGCGTCGCCATCGGTACGGTGCCGGCGAGCGCCGACCGGTCCGTGGCATCAGGGGACATCGGCGTGGCGGCCGAGACCAGAGCCCCGGGCTCGGCCGCTGCCTGAGCCGGGCGCATTCCGGTGGTCAGCGGGTAGTCGTTGCCGACGACCTGCCCTCCGGCGTCGGCCTGGAAGACGCGGACGAGGTCGAACCCCTGCGCGCTGGTGGTCGCCAAGCCCTCGAGCGGACGGCCCTGCTGGTCGTACAACCGGATCCCGGTCAGCGGATGGCCCTGGGCGTCGTACGGGTAGATGTTCTCGACCTGCTGGCCGTTCATCCACAGACCGCTGCCAATGGTCGGGGCGGGTTGCGGCTGACCGGCGAGGTCGTTGGCCGAACGACCGAACTCGGTCGCCTTGGCGAGGGATATCAGCACAAGCACCATGTTGAGCACGACCAGGGATTGCCGTGCCCACAGGGGAAACCTGGCCGTTCGTCGACCGATGAGCACCGAGACGACCACCGCCACGGCGGTCACGATCCACGCGAGCAGCCCGGTCCCGGAATAGGTCGGCAGCAGAAGCAGCTTTTCGGATCTGCCGCTCTGCGCGCCGTCGACGACCAGGACGAGGACGAACACTGACACCCACCCTCGCGCAACCCACCAGGCCGGCCGGAGCGTGGTGACGAACTGCCAGGTCTCGCGAACAACGGGCTGGTCCAGGCGACCGCCCAGCTCCTGACGGAGCTTGGCCACCGGCACCCGTCGTCCCACCCGGCGCAGCCACGGAACGGCACCCTCGGGCGCCGGCGCCAGGCCGGCGGAGGTCCGTAGCTCTGCCGCGTACGCGGTCGGTGAGCCAAGGCTCGACTCCAGCGTGGCACCGCCGGACTCGGCGACGACCTCGTGCAGGTGCGCCTCGAGGTCCTCGAGCAGGTCGTCGCGGTCCCCGGCCGGGAGATCGCCGAGGGCCTCGCGGATGGCGGCCAGATATCCGGCCACCTCCCCGTGCTCGGTCACGGTGTCGCTCATGCTGCCGTCCCCTCCGTCGTCAGCAGTGCGTCCAACGTCTCCGCGAACGCCGTCCAGGTCTTGGTCGACCGCTCGAGCAGGGCGCGCCCGGCATCGTTGAGCCCGTAGTACTTGCGGTGCGGCCCCTCGTCACTCGGCACGACGTAGGAGGTCAGCGCCCCGGCCTGGAAGAGCCGGCGCAGGGTCCCGTACACCGACGCATCCCCGACGTCCTCGAGCCCTGCCTCGCGCAGCCGGCGGACGACGTCGTAGCCGTAGCCGTCCCGCTCGTTCACCACCGCCAGCACGGCCAGGTCGAGCACTCCCTTGAGCAGCTGGGTCGTATCCACGGACACCACCGACTTCCTGGTTCGGACGACTCCTTCGAGCCTCTGCGACGTGACGCACACTACTACGGGACGCGCACTAGTGCGCAGAGGGCGGCAGCGGCGCGGCGCGGCTCCGGTGAGGGAGCGTGACCGGGATCGGCGCAGTGGGCAGGATGTGCGCCGTGAGCGGATTCGAGCTGGGTACGGACGGGCCGATGGTCGTGCTGACCGCGGTCGACGGCAGTCGCACGTCGCTGCGTGCTGCGGCCTATGCGGCCGGGCTCGCCCGGCGGCAGGGGTCCCGGCTGGTCGTGCTCTATGTCGCCGGTGGTGGCGCGATCGGCGGTCTGGCCGGCCTCTCCCCCGGGTCTGCTGCTGCGATCGCGGTCTCCTCCCGCGAGTACGGGGAGCTGCTGCGGGCGCAGGCTGTCGCCGCCGCCGAGTACATGGGGATCCCGCCGTTCGAGTTCCTGACCACCGAGGGGGACCCGTACAACGAGATCGTCCGGGTCGCCAAGGAGGTGCGAGCCGACACCGTGGTCATCGGCGCCTCGGAGTCCGCTGGCCACCGGCTGGTCGGGTCGCTCGCGGTGCGGCTGGTGCGCGCCGGGCTCTGGCCGGTCACCGTCGTCCCGTGAGCACCGACGAGTCTGCCTGGTGCGCAACGTCTTTGACGTCACGAGCACCTGCTGCACGGAGCCGGATCTGACGGCTGGTGCTGGCACCTCGTCGCACTGATTGGTTGTCACCGCGGGTTCGCCAAAAGGTACGACACGCCGTGCGACACGCCACAACTAGCGCCACTTGGCGGTTGTTAGGCGCCGGGCGTCACGTGCTTGCGCGACGCCTCGCCGGCCGGCTCGGTGTAGGCCACCGATACGAGCCGATCCCCTTCGTACTCAAGGGAAGTCAGGCTGGCGAGACCGCATTGGCGTCGGTCAGGGCGGTGCGGCAACCGGCGCCCCTCGACGTGCCGGCGCAGGGTCCAGATCGGCAGCTGGTGACTGACCAGGATCGCCTCGTGACCGCGGGCCAGGTCGCGAGCCTGGTGTACGGCGGCCAGCATCCGGTCGGCGATCTGCTGGTAGGGCTCGCCCCACGACGGGGTCAGCGGGTTGCGCAGGTGCTTCCAGTGGGTCGGCCGGCGCATCGATCCGTCGCCGACGCCGTAGGTCAGACCTTCGAAGACGTTGCCGGCCTCGATCAGCCGAGCATCGGTGACGATCTCGAGCCCGAACACCGCAGCGATCGGCGCCGCCGTCTCCTGGGCACGTTCAAGCGGCGACGCCACGACGAGCACGACGTCGCGGCCGGTCACGGCGCGGGCGGCGGCCTCGGCCATCGCTCTGCCGGCTTCGGAGAGGTGGTAGTCGGGCAGCCGGCCGTACAGCACACCGTTGGGGTTGTGCACCTCGCCGTGGCGGAGCAGGTGGACGACGGTGCGCTCGGTCACTGGTCTCCCTCGGAGAATGCTTGCGCTGCAGCCGTTGCAGCGTGCGGCAGGGCGTCAGCGATCAGCTGCATCGCGACCTCGTCGTGGGCCGCTGAGACGAACCAGGCCTCGTACGCGCTCGGCGGCAGGTAGACCCCCCGCTGCAGCATCGCGTGGAAGAACGCGGCGTAGGCAACGGCGGACTGGCTCTTGGCGCTGGCGTAGTCGACCACCACGTTGTCGGTGAAGAACACCGAGAACAGGTTGCCCGCGGCCGACACCCGGTGCGGAACACCCGCACCGGTCAGCGCATCGGCGACGAGGGAGGACAGCGCCAGCGACGTACGGTCGAGGTGCTCGTAGACCTGGTCCGTGCACGCCTGCAGCGTGGCCAGCCCGGCAGCGACCGCGACCGGGTTTCCCGACAGCGTGCCGGCCTGGTAGACCGGCCCGTTCGGCGCCAGATGTGCCATCACGTCGGCCCGGCCGCCGAACGCCGCGGCCGGCAGCCCGCCGCCCATCACCTTGCCGAAGGTGGTCAGGTCGCCGGCGACGCCTTCGACGCCGTACCAGCCGGCCCGACTGAGCCGGAACCCGGTCATCACCTCGTCCATGATCAGCAGCGCGCCGTGCTGCTGGCACTGGTCCCGCAGCATCGCGTTGAACCCCGGCAGCGGCGGGACGACGCCCATGTTGGCGGCGACCGCCTCGGTGATCACGCAGGCGATCTCGTCGCCGTACTGCAGAAAGGCGCCTCGTACGGCGGCTTCGTCGTTGTAGGGCAGCACGATCGTCTCGGCGGTGGTCGCCCCGGTGACCCCGGGCGTGTCCGGCAGCCCGAGGGTGGCCACACCCGAGCCGGCCGCGGCGAGCAGGGCGTCGACGTGCCCGTGGTAGCAGCCGGCGAACTTGACCACCTTGGTACGGCCGGTGAATCCGCGGGCGAGCCGGACCGCCGACATCGTCGCCTCGGTGCCGCTGCTGACCAGCCGGACCTGGTCGACCGGCGCGACCCGGGACACGATCTCCTCGGCGAGCAGCACCTCGCCCGGGGACGGGGTCCCGTACGAGGTCCCGTGCTCTACGGTGTCCTGGATCGCCTTGACCACGTCGGGGTGCCGGTGACCCAGGATCATCGGCCCCCACGAGCAGACCAGGTCGACGAACCGGGTGCCGTCCGCGTCCCAGAGGAAGGGGCCGTCGCCGCGCACCATGAACCGTGGCGTGCCGCCGACCGCCCGGAAGGCGCGGACCGGCGAGTTGACCCCGCCGGGCGTGACCGCCTTGGCCCGCTCGAACAGCGCGACGGAGGCAGGAGCGGCGGCGTCGAGATCAGAGCTCATGGCTCCAGTCTCCCGCACCTTGCGCTCAGTCGCGGCCCTGCCAGGTGCAGACGCAGATCTCGTTGCCGTCGGCATCGCCCAGGATCCAGAACGAGGGCGCCGCGGCGTCCGACAGCAGTCGCCCGCCGGCCGCGAGTGCCGCCTCGATCCGCGGCCCCGCCTCGTCGTGCGCGACCGTGACGTCGAAGTGGATCCGGTTGCGCTGGGTCCGCGGCTCGTCCATCCGCTGGAACCAGATCGAGGGGCCCTGGCCGCGCGGATCGATCACGCTGTTCGGCTCGCCGGCAGAGGACGGCTCGTCGCCGTAGCCCAGCACGGCGCGCCAGAACGGCCGGATCGCCGCGGCGTCCATGGTGTCGATGGCCAGCTCGAGCACCTGGCTGGCCCGGGGACCCGCCGTCGGACTGCTCTGCAGGCCGAGCTCGGGCAGCACCTCCGTGATCGCGTGGGCGAGCTGGACGTCGCGCGCGGTCACGTCGAGGAGCGTGGCGGTCTGCAGGGTCAGGCTCACCAACCCGGGGCGCAGGTCGATGCGCAGGTGCTCATCGGCCTCCTCGCCGATGACCTCGACCAGCCGGGTCGCCAGCCTCGCGGCCTCGTCCATCGACTGCAC